>NZ_JBEXPT010000015.1:0-74449 GCF_040612195.1 Streptomyces sp. NPDC006450
GGCGGGGCTGGACGGATCCAGCCCCGCCGGCGTTTGAGGCGGTCCTTCAGCCCGGCCGGCGTTCGAGGACCGGGGTCCGGGGCGGAGCCCCGGGGAACGGAGGGAAGCCGGAGGGTGGCCAGGACCGGGAGGTGGTCCGTCGCGCGGGAGAGGTCCGCGGAGGTGACTCCGGGCAGCCCGGCGGGGACACCGCAGGCGAGGACCTCCACCCCCTCACTGGCGAAGACGGCATCGATGCGCCGCGGCGGCGAAGACCGGACCCACGTGTGCTCCCCACCCCACGGCGCCACCACCCGGCAGTCCTGCAGCGCCCCCGCCAGCCGGCGGAAGGCCGCCCCCGACGGCCCCTCGTTGATGTCCCCCGCCGCGATCGCGTACGGCACGTCCATCCCGGCGAGCCGGTCCAGCAGCAGCTCCGACTGGGCCAGCCGTTCGGGCCCGTCCAGCGACAGGTGTGCGCTCAGCACCCCGACCCGGACCCCGCCCAGCCGCACGACCGCCGTGGCGAAGCCCCGCCGGTGGCGGCCCGGCGTCAGCGGCAGCAGCACGTCCTCGGTCCGCTCCACGAAGGCCCGTAGGGAACACAGGAGCAGCGGTCCCGCAGCGGTCGCACCGCCCGACAGCACCACCAGCTCGCACTTCGCGGCCAGCCGCGCCGCGTGCTTGCGCCACCGGAAGAACCGCGGCGCCTCCTGGACGCACACCAGGTCCGGCGCGCACGCACGGATCACCCGGGCCAGCGCGTCCTCGTCGTCGCGCAGTGAGCGGACGTTGTAGGAGAGCACCCGGATCACGGCGGAACCATCGGCTTCGGTACGGGAGTTCGGCAGCTCTGCGAGTTCCATACCCGGCAACATAACGAGACTGCCCGCCGCACCCCAGGGGGCGCGGCGGGCAGTCCGCCGATACGGGGTGGCGCAGGGCTCAGCCCTGGCGCGCCAGGTCCGCCGCGCCGACCAGACCGGCCCTGCCGCCCAGCTGCGCCGCGAGCACCTGCGCGTGCGGACGCCACGCGCCGCCGATCAGCCAGCGCTTGAAGGACTTGCGGATCGGGTCGAGGACCAGGTCGCCCTCGTCGGAGACGCCGCCGCCGACGATGAAGGCCGACGGGTCGAAGAGCGAGGCCAGGTCGGCGAGGCCGGCGCCCGCCCAGCGGGCCAGTTCGCGGAAGGAGTCGATGGCCACGAGGTCGCCGGCCCGGGCCGCCTCGCTGATGTGCTTGCCCTCGATGCCCTCGGGGGTGCCGTCGCCGAGGGCGAGGAGGGCCTTCGCGTTCTCGGGGGTGGCGTTGGCGCGCTGCTTCGCGTACCGGACGAGCGCGCGCCCGGAGGCGTACTGCTCCCAGCAGCCCTGGCTGCCGCAGCCGCACAGCAGGCCGTCCGGGACCACCCGGATGTGGCCGAACTCGGCGGCCACCCCGAAGCGTCCGCGCCGGAGCTTGTTGCCGATGATGATGCCGCCGCCCAGGCCCGTGCCGAGCGTGATGCAGATGACGTCCTCGTGGCCCTGGCCGGCGCCGAAGCGGTACTCGCCCCAGGCAGCGCAGTTGGCGTCGTTCTCGACGACCACGGGCAGGCCGATGCGCTGCTCGACCTTGTCCTTCAGTGGCTCGTGCCGCCAGTTGATGTTCGGCGCGAAGAGTACGGTCGCGCGCTTGTCGTCGACGTATCCGGCGGCGCCGATGCCGACCGCGTCGATGGTGTGACTGGCGCTGACCTCGGAGACGGCGGCGCAGATCGCGTCCGTCACTCCGTCCGGGGTCGGCGGGGTCGGCACCTTGTACGTCTCCAGGATGGTGCCGTCTTCGTCGACCACGCCGGCCGCGATCTTCGTGCCGCCGATGTCGACGCCGATGGTGAGTCCCATTAGTCCCTCGGTTTCCGGTCAAACCCCGCCGCTGTCAACCGTACCCGAGGGAGCGGGGGGTTCAGTCGAGATCGATCCGCTCGGTCGGGCCGTCGTCTCCCCCGTCACGGGGGTCCTTGGCGTTCCCGGACGCGTTTTCGGCGGTCCCGCTCCCCCCGCCGGGGGCCGGCTCGTCGCGCGTCCAGCGGCGCTCGTGGCCCTCGACCGCGGATCGGTAGGCGGCGAGCAGCTCGGAGCCGGCCGCGGCGAGGTGGTCGAAGACCTCGGGATTGCGCTCGACGACGGGTTTGGCGGCGGTCTTCGCCTGGTTGACGAACTGCCGTACGGCGCCCTGCGCGGCGACGCCGAACAGCGGGTTGTTCAGCGCGGCGACCTTGTCGGACACCTTCTCGGCGACGGTCTCGAAGAGCTTGAACAGCTCCTCGGCGGCGGTCCCGGTGCCGGCGCCCGCGGAGGCGCCCTGCTCGGACCTGCGGCGCTCCCGCTCGGCGGCGAGGTCCTCGGCGCAGGCCTCGGCCCAGGCGTCGTCCCCGGCGGAGGCATCGGTGGGGCGGTCGGTGGCCTCGCTCATGGCGGACTCTCCTGCTGCGGCGGCGGCTGGGCGTGCGGTACGGACTCCTACTCCCTCCGACGTTACCCGAACGGCGGTACGCCCCCCAGGCCCCCGGGGCCCGGGCCCGGCGTCGCCGGCTACGCCTTCGCGCCGCCGCGGGGCCATAGGTCCGGGTCCGGGGTGAAGCGGATGCGGAGCTCGCCGTCGGCGAGGGCGGCCCCGGAGACCGTGCAGCGGCGCAGGGCGGCGGGCAGGGGGACGATCCTGCGGTACGGGCCCACCGTGAGCAGCAGCTCGTCTCCGCGCCGGACCAGGCCGAGCTCGCGCTTCTCGGCGCCGGGCAGCGGGACCCGCCACAGCAGCACCCCGTCCTCGGCGATCCGGTCCTCGACGGCCCAGGCGGGGCGGGGCGCCATCGCCGGGGCGGGGGCCGGGGCCAGCTCCGCCAGGTCCTCCGGGCCGTACGGGTCGCGGCCCAGGTGGGGCACGGGGAGCACCGGGACGCTCCCGTCCCCGGCCCACTGGGTGGCGTACTTCTCCTGCTGGGCGGCGAGGCCCGCGAGCCACGGGTCGGTGGATCCGGCGGGCAGCATCCGGTTGGCGACGAGCGCCGAGACGGGCAGCCGGTACAGGGCGAGCCCGAGCCTGCCCAGGCGCAGCGCGGCGTCGGCGGCGGGTCCCGGTTCGGCGACGAGCCGTACGGAGGTGGTGGGGGCCTCCAGGACGTCCTGGACGGCCGCCAGGTCCTCGTCCCAGCGGGCGGCGGACTCGTACAGCCACTGCGCGGGCATCGGGACGCCGGCGAGCTGGGCCAGTACGGGTCGCAGGGCGCGGGCCGCCTGGCGCTCCGCGGGGAGCAGCCGGGCGAGGTAGCGGCGGAGCTGGGCGGGGAGGGCGAGGGTGGTGACGGCCTGGTGCAGCGGCGGCAGGTCGACCACCACCAGGTCGGTGCCGGGCTCGTCCGCGGCCCGGCGCAGGGCGCGGAGCAGGGCGAACTGCTCGGCGCCGGGCAGTTCGGTGATCTCGTCGGCGTGCAGGGGGCGGGCGCCGAGCATTCCGAGGACCGCGGAGCCGCGCTCCTGGAGCTCGACGAACTCGCGCCGGAACTCCTCACCGGAGTCGACGCGGGCCACCCTGAGCGTGCCTTCCGGGGGGACGGGCGGCTCGGCGGGGCCGGCGCAGAGCAGGAGCACCCGGTGGCCTTGCCGTGCGGCGGCGAGCGCGGTGGCCGCGGCGACGGTGCTGCGGCCGGCGCCGCCGGGGCCGGTGACGAGAAGGGTGTGCATGCTGCTCCTAGCTCCGCGTGTGCCTGGCCCGGGTCTCCGGCGGGGCCGAAGGGTGGCCGCTGCCAGCCTGCCACGCCCCCGAAGCCGGCCTGCCACGCCCCCGAAGCCGGCCTGCGCCCGGCGAACGGCCCGGGCGCAGCCCGGGGAACGGGTGGCGACAGCACCGACCGGCCGCCGGAGAGAATCCGGCGCAGCGGCGCGAAGCCGGTAAGGCCCGCCAGGGCCGCACCGTGCGAGCGGTGCGTCAGGAAGCTTCGGGGTGGCTCTCCACCCGCTTCTTCAGGCCCGCGAGCGCCCGGTCGATGATGACCTTCTCCGCCTTGCGCTTGATCATGCCGAGCATCGGGATCTTGACGTCCACCGTCAGCGAATACGTCACCTCGGTGCGCGCACCGCCCGCGACCGGCGCCAGCTGGTAGGACCCGTCGAGCTGCCTCAGCATCTGGGACTTGTCCAGCGTCCAGCTGACGATGTTCTCGGCGGGCCAGGTGTAGGCCAGCGTGTGGTCGTCCTTGATCGCGCCCGCGTCCAGCAGCAGGCGGACGAGGGAGGCCCGGCCGGCGTCGTCCTTGGCCAGTACCTCGGCCTCCTTCACCTCGCCGGTCCACTCCGGGTAGCGGGCGAAGTCGGCGATCACGGCCATGACGTCGGCCGGGGACGCCTCGATCGTGATGCTCGAGCTGGTGTGTTCCGCCATCGCGGTCGCTCCTCCGGGGGGAGTTCGAGGAAGTGTGCGGACGGCCCTGGGCCGCCGCGTGAAGGCTATCGCGC
Source organism: Streptomyces sp. NPDC006450 (assembly GCF_040612195.1). Taxonomy (NCBI): domain Bacteria; kingdom Bacillati; phylum Actinomycetota; class Actinomycetes; order Kitasatosporales; family Streptomycetaceae; genus Streptomyces; species Streptomyces sp. NPDC006450. Next base: position 4,477 of record NZ_JBEXPT010000015.1, read on the forward strand.
GTCAAGACCTCACCACTCCAGGGCCCACGGCCTTCCCGTGGCGGCGAAGTGCCCGACGTTCACGCACTCGGTGGCGCCGATCCGCATCCGCCGGGCGAGCGGCTGGTGGACGTGGCCGAAGAGCGCGTACCGGGGGCGCACCCGCCGGATCGCGGCGAGCAGCGCCCCGCTCCCCCGCTCGAAGCGCCGCGCCACGGTGTCGTAGCAGAGCTCCGGCACCTCCGGCGGGATGTGCGAGCACAGCACGTCGACCTCGCCCAGCGCCTCCACCTTGGCCGCGTACTCCTCCTCGGGCACCTCGTAGGGCGTGCGCATCGGCGAGGGGAGTCCGCCCCCGACGAAACCGAAGACCCGGCCCCCGATCTCGACCCGTTGCCCGTCGAGCACGGTGAGGCCGGGGCCGGCGTACTCGGGCCAGAGCCCGGGGATGTCCACGTTTCCGTAGGTGGCGTACGTGGGCCGCGGGAAGGCGGCGAACATCTCGGCGTACTGGCGCCGGACCGCGCCCTCGACGAGCCGTTCCCGGTCCAGCCCGGTCCACAGTCCGCGGGCGAACTCACGGGCCTCCGCGAAACGGCGGGCGGTGCGCAGTTCGACGATGTGGTCGGCGTTCTCGACGCCGAAGAGGTCGGGGAAGATGCCGCGCGAGTGGTCGGCGTAGTCGAGGAAGAGGACGAGGTCGCCGAGGCAGATCAGCGCGTCGGCGCCCTCCCCGGCCCGCGCCAGGGCCTCGGTGTTGCCGTGGACGTCGCTGACGACATGGACCCGTGTCCGATTCTGCGTGCCACCCGTAGATCCACCCATGCGGCCACCCTAGGGGCGCTTGGCCACCGCGGGTAGGGAATCGAGCCAGGCGGCCGGACCTGCGGTTACTTCCGAGTCGCAAACGGGGTCGACTACTGTCGACAGGACACGGCCGCCGCATGTGACGCAGAAAACATCTGGCCGGTTCCCTCTATCCGGAACCCACTACCGGTGGGTAACGTCCGGTCGGTCCACATGGTGGCGATGGCGCCCAGAGGAGCAGCAGTCTTGCGCGAGTTCAGCCTTCCGGCCCTGTACGAGGTCCCGTCGGACGGGAACCTGACGGATCTCATCCGCCGCAACGCCGCTCAGCATCCCGACACCGCCGTCATGGCGCGCAAGGTCGGCGGCGCGTGGCAGGACGTCACCGCGACGCAGTTCCTCGCCGAGGTCCGCACCGCGGCGAAAGGCCTGATCGCGGCCGGGATCCGGCCCGGCGACCGGGTCGCCCTGATTTCCCGCACCCGCTACGAGTGGGTGCTGATCGACTTCGCGATCTGGAGCGCGGGCGGCGTCACCGTCCCCGTGTACGAGACCAGCTCCCCCGAGCAGATCCAGTGGATCCTCGGCGACTCCGGCGCCGTCGCCGTCGTCGTGGAGTCCCCCGCGCACGCCGCGGCCGTGGCCGCCCTGCGCGACCGGCTGCCCGAGCTGCGCGAGGTCTGGGAGATCGAGCAGGGCGCCCTGGAGACGCTGAAGGCGGCCGGCGCCGAGGTCTCCGACGCCGAGGTCGACGAGCGCAGCGCGCTCGCGGGAGCGGACGACCCGGCCACCATCGTCTACACCTCGGGCACCACCGGCCGCCCCAAGGGCTGCGTGCTGACCCACCGCAGCTTCTTCGCCGAGTGCGGGAACATCGTGGCCCGGCTGCGTCCGCTCTTCCGGACCGGCGAGTGCTCCGTGCTGCTCTTCCTGCCGGCCGCGCACGTGTTCGGCCGCCTGGTGGAGGTGGCGGCGGTGCTGGCGCCGATCCGGCTGGGCTGCGTACCGGACATCAAGAACCTCACCGACGAGCTGCAGTCCTTCCGGCCCACGCTGATCCTCGGCGTGCCGCGCGTCTTCGAGAAGGTCTACAACTCGGCCCGCGCCAAGGCCCAGGCCGACGGCAAGGGCAAGATCTTCGACGCGGCGGCCGAGACGGCGATCGCGTACAGCCGTGCGCTGGACCTGCCGGGCGGTCCGTCCCTGGGGCTCAGGCTGAAGCACAAGCTCTTCTCGAAGCTGGTCTACAGCAAGCTGCACACGGTCCTCGGCGGGCGCGGCGAGTACGCGATCTCCGGCGGGGCTCCGCTGGGCGAGCGGCTCGGCCACTTCTTCCGCGGCATCGGCTTCACGGTGCTGGAGGGCTACGGCCTGACCGAGTCCTGTGCGGCCACGGCCTTCAACCCGTGGGACAAGACGAAGATCGGTACGGTCGGCCAGCCGCTCCCGGGCTCCGTGGTGCGCATCGCCGACGACGGCGAGGTGCTGCTGCACGGCGAGCACATCTTCAAGGAGTACTGGAACAACCCGACGGCCACCGCCGACGCGCTGACCGACGGCTGGTTCCACACCGGCGACGTCGGCACCCTCGACGAGGACGGCTATCTGGCGATCACCGGGCGCAAGAAGGAGCTCATCGTCACGGCGGGCGGCAAGAACGTGGCGCCCGCGGTGATCGAGGACCGGATCCGGGCGCACGCGCTGGTCGCGGAGTGCATGGTGGTCGGCGACGCACGGCCGTTCGTGGCCGCGCTGGTCACGATCGACGAGGAGTTCCTGGGCCGGTGGGCCGCGGAGCACGGCAAGCCGGCCGGTTCGACGGCGGCCCAGCTGCGTGAGGACGCGGATCTCGTCGCCGCCGTCCAGAAGGCCGTGGACGACGGCAACGCGGCGGTTTCCAAGGCGGAATCGGTGCGGAAATTCCGCATTCTTCCCTCCCAGTTCACGGAGGAGTCCGGGCACATCACGCCTTCGCTGAAGCTGAAGCGGAATGTGGTGGCGAAGGACTTCGCGGACGAGATCGAAGCCCTCTACCGGGGCTAGGCCGCCTCTGAGCAGGCTCCCCGGGTCAGCGGCCCGCGGCCGGAGGCCGCTGATCAGCGGGGGTCGGCCAGGACCCTCGCCATGTTCCGCTCCGCCAGCGCGGTGACGGTCACGAAGGGGTTCACGCCGAGCGATCCGGGGATCAGCGAGCTGTCGGTGACGTAGAGGCCCTGATAGCCCTTGACGCGGCCGAAGTCGTCGGTCGCGTCCCCGAGGACGCAGCCGCCCAGCGGGTGGTAGGTGAAGTTGTCGGCGAAGTTCCTGTTGTCGCCGAAGAGGTCGTAGCGGTAGATCGTGAAGTTGGCCCGGTTGATCCGGTCGAAGAGCCGCTTCGCGGCCTGGACGGACGGGGTGTTCTGGTCCCGGGTCCACTGGAGTTTCGCCGAGTCGCTGACGGCGTCGTAGGTGAAGTGCCCGCGCTCCGGGTTCTTGGTGATGGCCAGGTACATCGAGATCCAGTGCTCGAACCCCATCGGGAGCGGGGCGATCTCGGCGAAGACCGGGTTCGAGGCGTTGTCCCAGTCGTCGATGCCGAGGGCGGGCATGGTGGCCTGGTTGGCGCCGACCGTGTCCCACAGGTGATTGGCGCGGGCGGTCATGACGTTGCCGTTGTGGCCCCAGCCGAGGCCCACCTTGTCGTTGAGGGCGGGCAGGGTGCCGGTCTCGCGGGCGCGCAGCAGGATCTCGGTGGTGCCGAGGCTGCCGGCGCCGAGGAAGAGCTGTCCGCAGCCCAGTTCGCGGACCTGCGTGACGCGGCCGGTGAGGTCGCTCGTCTGCACGGTCAGGACGTATCCGCCGGCCGGGTCCTGCCGTACGCCGACCACGCGCTGCATGGTCTCGATGGTGACGTTCCCCGTGCCCAGGGCGGCGGCGAGGTAGGTCTTGTCCACGCTCTTCTTGCCGTGGTTGTTGCCGTAGATGACCTCGCCCGCGAGGGCGGACCTGGTGGCGGTCCCGGCGGCCTCGCGCTTCATGTACTCGAAGTCGTAGACGTTGGGGACGAAGGTGGTCCGCAGGCCGGTCTTCTGGGCGTGCTTGCGGGAGATCCGGGCGAAGCGGTACCACTCCGTGGACTCGAACCAGGCCGGGTCGATGTCGTTGACCCCGAGCATGGCGCGGGCCCGGGGGTAGTAGGTGCCGTACATCTCGTCGGCGTCGACCCGGGGCATGACCTCGGTGAAGTACGAGCGCTTCGGCGTGGGCGCCATGCCGCCGTTGACGAGGGAGCCGCCGCCGACGCCGCGGCCGACGTACACCGACATGTCCCCGTAGTTCACCCGGTCCAGGACGCCCGGGTACGGGCTGATGTTGCGGTTGACCACGTCCAGCCAGAGGAACTGGGCGAGCGGTGCCTCGGTGCGGTTGCGGAACCACATCGAGCGCTGGTCGGGGGCGGAGGTGGCGGGGAAGATCTTCCCGTCGGCGCCCGGGGTGTCCCAGAGCCGGCCCATCTCCAGGACGACGGTCCGCACGCCGGCCTGCCCGAGGCGGAGCGCGGCGACGGCGGATCCGTAGCCGGAGCCGACGACGATGGCCGGGGCGTACGTCGCGGCCGCGGGCTCGGCGGCGGCCGCGGACTGCAGGCCGATCCGGGTGAAGCCGAGGGCCGCCGCGGTCTGGAGGGCGCCGAGACCGAGCACGTGACGGCGTGTCAGTTTTGGTGTCATGGCCGCATCATGAGCGGATTCCGCCCAACCGGCCATAACCCGCGCTGACACGCTTCTGAGTAACAGTCAGACATGGCTCGACCGTAGGCGGGGCCCGCCGTGGCCCGTGCGGTTTGATCGACTCTGCCCGCGATCGGGCCCTGGGGGGCGATAATCCCCCCTCCGTACGGAAAGGGGATCCCCGCCGCGCTCTGCGCGGGCGTGCTAGAGCAGCTCGCGCAGGCGCTCCGCCAGCAGGTCCCAGCGCCACTTCTCCTCGACCCAGGCACGGCCGCGCTCACCCATGCGTGCGCGCAGGGCCGGGTCCCGGAGCAGGGTCACGACGCGGTCCGCGGTCTCGGCCGGGGCTCCGCCGGGGACCACCCAGCCCGTCTCTCCGTCCAGTACGGCGTCCGGGGCGCCGCCCGAGTCGCCCGCGATCACGGGCAGGCCCGTGGCGGAGGCCTCCAGGTAGACGATGCCGAGGCCCTCCACGTCGAGTCCGCCGCGCCGGGTCCGGCAGGGCATCGCGAAGACGTCCCCGGCCCCGTAGTGGGCGGGCAGTTCGGCCCACGGGACCGCGCCCGTGAACACGACGGACTCCGCGACCCCGGTCGACGCGGCCAGAGCCCGCAGGTCGGCCTCGTAGGGGCCGCCGCCCACGATCAGCAGGACGGCGTCCGGCAGCGCCGCCAGGATCCTCGGCATCGCCTCGATCAGCGTGTCCTGGCCCTTGCGGGGGACGAGCCGCGAGACGCAGACGACCACCGGGCGGTCCGTCAGGCCCAGCCTCGCCCGGACCTCCGCGCCGCCCGACTCCGGGTGGAAGGTCTTCTCGTCCACCCCCGGCGGGAGCTGCGTCATCCGCGCCGCCGCCCGGTCGGTCAGGGCCGGGGCGATCCGCGAACGGGTGTACTCCCCCAGGTAGGTCAGCGTGTCCGTACCCTCGCCGATGCGCCGCAGCAGTTGGCGCGCGACCGGGAGCTGTGCCCAGCCCGCCTCGTGCCCGTGCGTGGTCGCCACGATCCGGCGCGCGCCGGCCCGGCGCAGCGCGGGTCCCATCAGGCCCAGCGGGGCCGCCGCGCCGAACCACACCGACGAGCAGCCGTGTTCGCGCAGCAGGCCCACGGCCCGGCGCGTGACCCTGGGGGTCGGCAGCAGCATCGTCGTACGGTCGCGGACCACCTGGAAGGGCTGCTCCGCGTCGAAGGCGGCGGTGGCGGCGCGGGCCTCGGCCGAGTGCTTCCAGGTGGAGGCGTAGACCACGACCCGGTCGGGGTCCAGGCGTAGCGCCATGTTGTGGAGGAAGGCCTGGATGCCCCCCGGCCGGGGCGGGAAGTCGTTGGTCACGATCAGCGTCTTGTCCATCGCCTGCCGACCCTACCGGAGGCCCACGGCGGGCCCCGCGGAGCCGGTGCTGCGCCCGGGGCTCCTGGGTCTCCGCCCCAGACCCGTGCCTGAAACGCCGGCGGGGCCGGATTCGGCCGACGCCGGGCCGCACCTGAACGGAGCGGGCCGGAAATTCCCGCCCGCCGGCCGGAATCCAGCCTCTCCGCCGCTTGGGCGCGGGGGTCCGGGGCGCGGGGGCCGGCCCCCGGGAGCGGGCCCGCGCGGGCCACGATCCCGCCCCTCCGGCGTGTGAGGCGCGGGGGTCCGGGGCCCGGCCCCCGGCAGCGGCGCCGCACGGTCGGACGCCGGGTCCGCCGGGCTAGCGGAACTCCTGGGTCAGCTCCTGCTGCCAGGCCCGGGTCAGCGCGTCCTGGTCCGTCCCCAGGGTGTCCGCCAGCGCCGTCGGGAGGGACTCCCGGCCGGACTTCTCGTACAGGGAGACCAGCGCCGCGTCCCCCCACCGGCGGGCGATGAGCCGGCAGGCCGTCCAGGAGCCCTCGTAGGCCCGCGCCAGCGCGTCCGCGTCCCCGCCGAAGGCGAAGGCCGCGGACTCCGGGAGGGTGGCCGGCAGGTCGCCCCGGCGCACCGCGCGGGCGAGGGACGGCGCGGCTTCGGCCGGGGTGCGGCCGCTGTCGCGGTACGCGGCCCAGTCCGCGAAGCCCTCGGAGAGCCAGAGCGGGGTCCGGTCGGTGGTCGCCGCCCGGGTGGCCACGTGGGTGGTCTCGTGGGTCAGGATCACCTGGCGGCCCTCCGCCGTGAGCTGCCCGTACCCCTCCGGGTTCACCACGACCCGGTCGGCGGGGGCGGGGCCCGCCCCGGTCCGCCCGGTCGTGACGGCGCCGAGGCCCCGGTACTCGGCCGCGGGCCGCCCCAGCAGCGCAGCCATCGCGTCCAGCGAGCCGGGGACCAGCACGACGACCCGGCCCGCCCACGGCCGCGCCCAGGCCGCGCTCGCCGCGGGCACCGCCTTGTCCGCCTCCGCGGCGATCTCGGCGAGGGAGCCGGAGCTCCGGCCGGCCCCTCCGAGCACCAGGGCGCGCGTCCCGCGCTCCACGGACACCGGGCCCTGGTCCCACAGTTGTGGCAGGGCTCCCGGGGCGGGGCGGTCGGCGGTCACCGCCCAGGAGCCGCCGTCCCGGGTGAGCTCCACCTCGCGGGCGGAGCCGGCCGGGGCGGCGTCGTAGCCGGTGAGCCGGTAGCGCAGCTCGGCGCGCACGAGGGCCCGTACGCCGTCCACCCGGACCGCGGACACCTCGTACGACCATCCCTCCAGCGGGATCGCCGCGAGGGCCGCGGGCGGGGCCGCCGACCAGACGGCGACGGCCCGCCTGACGTCCCGGTCGGCGGGGTCCGCCGCAGGGACCCCGGCTCCGGAGCCGGCCCCGGAGCCGCATCCGGCGAGCGGCGCCCAGAGCAGCAGCAGGCAGAGCAGCACCAGCGGCAGTGCGCGCGGGCGCCGGCGAGCGGTACTGCCCAGGACCGGGAACATCACCCGATCGTACGCAGCGCGGCCCTCAGGGCCGGGTGACCGAGGACACCGGCATCATCCCGACCGGGTCGTACCGCACGCGCGCCCCCGGGTACGGGGCGTGCACCACCTGGCCGTTGCCGACGTACATGCCGACGTGGCTGGCGTCCGAGCGGTACGTCACCAGGTCACCCGGGCGCGCCTCCGACAGCGACACCCGCCGCCCGGCGTGCCGCTGCGCCTGCGAGGTGCGCGGCAGGGCGACGCCCGCCTGCCGGTACGACCAGACCATCAGCCCGGAGCAGTCGAAGCCGGAGGGGCCGGTGGAACCCCATACGTAGGGCCGTCCGACGGCGGACCGGGCCGCCATCACGGCGGCCGCGGCGCGGCCGGAGGAGGGCCCGGAGGCCGCGGCGTCCGGGAGCTCGGGCAGGGCGTCGGGGCGGCCGCCGGAGCGCGAGGCCCGGTCGAAATCGGCGCGCTCCTGCGTGGGCATGGCGTTCAGCAGGCGGCGGGCGGCGGCCAGCTTGGCGGTGACGGCGCGCTTCTCCTTCGCCACGTCGGCGCGCAGGGCGTCGAGTTCGGAGAGCTTGCGGGAGGCCTCCCGGCGTTCCTGGCCGAGCCTGCGCTGCTCGGAGCGCAGTTCGTCGAGCTGGCGGGCCTGGCGGCCGGACAGCCGGTCGAGGGCGGCGGCCTTGGCGAGGTAGTCGTCCGGGTCGTCGGAGAGCATCAGCTCGACGGCGGGGTCGATGCCACCGGCCCGGTACTGGGCTCCGGCGTAGGCGCCGAGCACCCCGCGCATGGTGTTGATGCGGTCCTGACCGCGGGCCACCGCGTCCTGGATCTGGTCGACTTCGGCGCGGAGCCGGCCGGCGCGCTCGCCCGCCTGGTTGAAGCGCTCGGTGGCCTGTTCGGCCTCTTCGAAGAGCCGGTCGACCTGGGCGCGGGTGCCCGCCGAGGGCTCCTGCGGGAGGCCGGGGGCCGCACCGGCGGGTGCGCCCGACATGAGAGCCGCTGCCCCCGCCGCCGCGGCGGTGAGGACGGTGACCTTGGTGTTCCGGTCGAGGGCGCTGGGCCCGGACCGGCGATGGGACGCCACGTGAAACCGCTCCCTCCTGCTGAGCGGGACCCGGGTCCGCCCTCCGTGGACGGCCGTGTGCCGGGGTTCCGCGCTGGCAGACAGTAGCCGCGCGGGAGGGCACCGGCCAACGACCTCCGGAGGGCACGCACAGTGACGCCCCGTCGGAGACGCAGGTCACCGGCGGGGCGTGTGGTCGGAGCGGGGCTGCGGAATTCGCCCGGATGGGCGGTGTGCGGCGCGTCCGGTCGGACCCTGGGCGGGGGGGCGTCAGCCCACGCGCACGCCGAACTGGAAGGGCATGTTGTTGATCGATTCGTACTTGACGCCGCCGCGCGGGTTCGAGGCGTGCAGCACCTGGTTGCCGCCCGCGTACAGGCCGACGTGGTGGAGGTCGCCGTAGAAGAACACCAGGTCGCCCGGCTGGAGCTGGCTCTTGCCGATCCGGGTGCCGTCGTTGATCTGCGTGAAGGTGGTGCGCGATATCGAAACGTTGGCCTGCTTGTACGCCCACTGGGTCAGACCCGAGCAGTCGAACGAGTTGGGGCCCTCGTGCCCGGATATGTACGCGCTGCCGATCTTGGTCTGGGCGGCCGCGAGGGCGGCGCCGGCCCGGCCGGAGGGCTTCACGTTGCCGAGGTTGGGGACGCGCTGGCCCGCGCTGCGGCTGGCGCGGCTGTCCTCGTCCTTGATCGCGGCCCGCTCCTGGGCGGTCAGGGTGTTGAGGAGCGCCTGGGCCTCGGCGAGCTTGTCGGAGGAGGCCTTCTTCTTCTCGCCCAGCTCCTTGCGGGTGGCTTCGAGGTCGGTGAGCTTGCCGGCGGCCTCCTGGCGCTGCTGCGCGAGCGTGCGCTGCTTGGCCTGGATCTTCTGGACCGCTTCGACCTGCTGACCGCTCAGCTGCTCCAGGGTGGAGGCCTTGTCGAGGTAGTTGTCCGGGTCGGCCGAGAGGAAGAGCGCGAGGGACTGGTCGATGCCGCCGCTGCGGTACTGGGCGCTGGCCATCGAACCGAGCGTGCCGCGCAGCGCGTTGAGGTCCTGCTGGCCGCGGGCGACCTGGTCCTGGAGCTGCCCGATCTCGGTCTCGAGCTTGTCCTGGCGCTCCTTGGCCCCGTTGAACTTCTCGGTGGCCTGCTCCGCCTCTTCGTAGAGGGCGTCGACCTTGGCCTTGACCTCGTCCTTGCTCGGCTTGGCGGGGGCGGCGTTGGCGGCCTGCCCCGAGAGGACCACGGCGGCTGCCGCGGTGACGCCGAGCACGGTCGTGCGCATGCGGGTCGGCTGCTTGGGTCGACGGTGGGACGCCACGAAGGCGAGCTCCTTCTTCCTAGAGCCGCCGAAGAACGCAATCCGTCCTACAGACTCGGCGACACCTTCGCTGCCACCCCGAATGAGTGAACTACCGCACGAAGGTTTGACTGACCCTAGTGACCCTTCTGTGATCAGTTCAAATCCTGTCGGCAAAAAACTCGCTGTCCGACCAGGTTCTTTACCTACAGCGCACGCTCTGTGCCGGTGACTTGACGGTACGTTCCCGCGAGGCCCTGCCAATTCCGGCATTGGGCACACCAGTTACGAAACGCGCGAAAGCCGCTTCAGCAACAATGCGGACGCCACCGGCCGCGCCCCGGCCTTGGCGACCCCGTCGGCGACCTCGCGGTCGGTGGAGACCACCACCACCGGACGGCCCGCCGGTTCGGCGCGCACCAGCTGGCGGATCAGCTCGTCCGCCGTCACCCCGGCCTTGGAGAACAGCACCCGCACCCCGCGCGGCGGCGCGAGCAGCACGGGGGCCGCCAGCTCCGCCCCGTCGAAGACACAGGTCATCTCGGCGCCCGTCTGCGCGGCGAGCATCGACAGCCCGCCCAGCAGCCGCAGGCGCTGCTTCTCCAGCGGCATCGTCGGGTAGCCGGTCTTGGTGACGTTGTAGCCGTCCACCACCAGATGGGCCTGGGGCAGCGCCAGCAGCTGGTCCAGCAGCGCCGGGTCGGTCTCCGACAGGGCGCGCGCCGCGATGTCCTTCGGGGTCATCCGGCCGGGTTCCACCGCCTCCACCGTGTCGGCGGGCCGCGTGGAGACCGGCGGCAGCGCGAGCTCCCGGCGCAGTCCCGCGGCCGCGTCCAGCACGGTGTCCAGCAGCAGCCGCAGCCGCATGTCCTCGATGCTGCGCCCCTCGCGGGTGGCCCGGCGCGAGGTCTCCAGCGCCGATTCGACCTCCGCGAGGCGGGACTTGAGCCGCCGGGTCTCGCTCTCCGCGGTGGTCACCTGGGCGGCCGCCTCGGCGCGGATGCCGTCGACCTCCGCGTTGATCTTGCGCAGGGCCGCGTCGCCCCGCTTGACGTCGCTGAGGGCACTGCGCAGCTTGCGCTGAAGCGATTCCGCTTCCTTGCGCGCCGCGTCCAGCTCGGCCCGCACCTGGTCGACGCCCGTGCGCTGCAGTTCCCGTACGTGGGCCAGCTCCTCGCGGAGCCGCTCCATCTCGCGGCGCGTCTCCCCGTCGACCCGCTCGGCGTCGGCGCGCTGCGCCTCCTCGCCCGCGGCGGCGACCAGTTTGACCCAGCCGGCCGGCCGCAGGACGTACGCGGCGGCCGCCACGTCCAGCGGATCGGCGGCGGCGGGCGGCGCGCCCGACTCCAGCGCGGAGGCCAGGTCGGCCTGCGCCTCGCGGAGCTTCTCGGCGACCCGGCCCCGGAAGACGGGGTCGCTCTCCACGGCCGTGGCCATGGCGTTGCCCGCGAACTTGGCGCGCCTCGTCGGGGTGAAACGGGCGTACTGGCGCAACTGCGCCGGCAGGTCCGCGACCGTCAGCCCGCCGAAGGCGTCGGAGACGAGTGCGACGACCCGGCGCCGCACGCCTTCCGGCAGCGGGCGGTCGAGCACCTCCGCGGCGTCGCCGGCCGCGTCGGCCGGCTCAGCGCCGCTTGCTGGCTCCACAATCCGTCACCCCTACCGTCATTCACCTGTGGGCGGGGCTCCTTAGGAGTCCGCGCCCGGCCTGTCGACGAGCTCGATCTGGTCCACCGCGTTGCACCAGCGGCAGCGCACCGACTCGATGGTCTCATTGACCACCTCGCGCTCCTCGACCTTGGGCTCCCCGGCGAGGTCCAGGTGGACGTACTCCACGACCTTCGACGAACGGGTGACGTCGAAACGCGTGAGGTTGCCGCACAGGGTGCAGCGCCACCGGGTGGTGTCGGTCGGCAGGGGAACCGTCATCAGGCCGCTCTCTCCTTCTATCCTTCTATGGTGTACGTGCCGCACGCGGCGCACACGCCCGTGTCGTCACGGGTACCGCGTGCGTACGTAGCTCGTAACCCTACGGCCTGCCGCACCCGCTGGTGGGCTCGGCTGGGTCATGCTCGATCGCATGATCGTAAGGTGGCAGGCCGTACGCGAGGCCGCCCGGGGCCCGGTGGTCACCCACGCGCTGATCGCCGGCTGCTGCGTGGTGTTCGTACTGAGTCCGGCGTCGGGGCTGAACCCGGTCTACGGGACGGGTGATCAGCTCCTGACCACGGGCACGGCGTACTTCCGGCGCTGGGGCGTGGTCCCCGACCAACTGTTCACCGGCTCGGGCCGGGCCCTGCTCACTCCGCTGACGGCCCTGTTCGTGCACGGGAGCTGGCTGCACCTGCTGGGCAACATGCTCTTCCTCTACGTCTTCGGGGCGATGACGGAGCGCCGCATGGGCCGGGCCGGGTTCCTCTGCTTCTACGTCTGTACGGGCTACCTGGCCCTGGCGGCCTACGCGGCGGCCTACGCCTCCTCGGACCAGACCCTGGTCGGAGCCTCCGGGGCGATCTCCGCGGTCCTCGGCGCCTTCCTGTACCTCTTCCCCAAGGCCCGCGTGACGAGCCTGTTCCCGTTCCTCTTCTTCCTGCCCCTGCGGTTCCCGGCGTGGATCGTGCTGATGTTCTGGTTCGGCCTGCAGTGGCTGGCCGCCCACCGCGCGGCGAGCGGCCCCGGAGTCGCCTACCTGGCCCACGTGGTGGGCTTCTCGGTCGGCTTCCTCTACGCGTGGGCCCGCTACCGGGGTGGGACTAGAGTGGGTCGACCAGTGACAGTAGGCGAGGGAGACAGCCAACCGTGATCACCGCACTCGTGCTCATCAAGACCAGCGTGGACCGGATCCCCGAGATCGCCGAGGCCATCGCCGCGCTGGAAAGCGTCAGCGAGGTCTACTCGGTCACCGGTACGTACGACCTCATCGCACTGGTCCGGGTGTCCCGGCACGAGGACCTCGCCGACATCATCCCCGGCCGCATCAGCAAGATCCCGGGCGTCGAGGCGACGGACACGCACGTGGCGTTCCGCACGTACTCCCAGCACGACCTGGAAGCGGCCTTCGCGATCGGTCTCGACGCGTAGGCTCCGGCCGACCGGGAGGCACCCACCCTCCAGCGGGTGTCCGACGGATTCACGGACGGTGGGTACCGGGCCCCGTGGGCATGCCGCAGCCCGTCAGACCGCCGGGACGCAGCGGCCCTCTTCGGTGCGGTACTGCCACTTGGCGCCGTCCGTGACGAGTTCCCCGACCGCGCGGACGAAGCGGTCCACGTGCTCGTCGGGGGTGCCGGCGCCGAAGCTGACGCGGATCGCGTTCAGGGACCGCTCGCCCGGGGCCGCCTCCGGGGCTCCGCACTCGCCCTGGGCCTGGGGCTCGCTGCCGAGCAGGGTGCGGACCAGCGGGTGGGCGCAGAACAGGCCGTCGCGGACGCCGATGCCGTACTCGGCGGAGAGCGCGGCCGCGAAGTGCGAGCTGTTCCAGCCGTCCACCACGAAGGAGATGACGCCGACCCGGGGGGCCTCGTCGCCGAAGAGGGACAGGACGCGGACCGCCGGGACCCCGGCGAGGCCTTCGCGGACCTTGGCGATGAGGTGCCGCTCGCGGGCGACGAGGCTCTCGAAGCCGGCCTCCTTCAGCGCCTTGCAGGCGGAGGCGATGGAGTAGACGCCGATGACGTTCGGCGAGCCGGCCTCGTGGCGGGCCGCGGTGGTGTGCCACTCGACGTCCACGCCGCCGGCATCCTCCCCGCCGACGCGTCGCGTCACCTTGCGCGAGGCACCGCCGCCGGCGAGGTACGGGTCCGCCTCCTGGAGCCAGTCCGCGCGGCCGGCGAGCACGCCCGAGCCGAAGGGTGCGTAGAGCTTGTGGCCGGAGAAGGCGACCCAGTCCACGTCGAGGTCCTGGACCGAGACGGGGTGGTGCGGGGCCAGCTGGGCGGCGTCCAGGACGATGCGGGCGCCGTGGGCGTGCGCGGCGGCGGCGAGTTCCCTGACGGGCCACAGCTCGCCGGTGACGTTGGAGGCTCCGGTGACGCAGACCAGCGCCGGGCCGTAGGGGTCGCGGTCGGCGAGGGCGCGCTCCAGGGTGGCGACGGCCTCGTCCGGGGTGCGGGGGGCGTTGAGGTAGGTGACCTGGGCGTTCGTCCACGGGAGCAGCGAGGCGTGGTGCTCGGTCTCGAAGACGAAGACCTGGCAGTCGGCCGGGAGCACGGCGGCGAGCAGGTTGAGGGAGTCGGTGGTGGACCGGGTGAAGATCACCTGGTCGGAGGGTCGGCAGTCGAGGAACTCGGCGACCGTGACCCGGCTCTGCTCGAACAGGTCGGTGGAGAGCTGCGAGAGGTACCCGGCGCCGCGGTGGACGCTGCCGTAGTACGGGGCGTACGCGGCCACGTCGTCCCAGACCCGCTGCAGTGCGGGGGCGCTGGCCGCGTAGTCGAGGGCGGCGTAGGTGACTTCGCCGCCGGTGACGAGCGGGACGGTGACGTCACGGCCGAGGACCGGCAGCGGTTCGGCACAGGCAGGGCCCTCGGCCCCAGGGGTGACGGCGGCGGCAGCGGCGGCGTTCAGGGTTGCGGACATGGCGGTATCTCCCGGCAGGCAGGTCGCAATGGCTTCGGTGTGCCCGTACGCGGATACGGCGCTGCGGCCGTTCGGGGTACGGGAGTGCCCCGGAGTGCGGATCGGCCGGCGTACGCAGGTGTGCGGGTACGCGGAAGTGACCCTGTTCCGGGGGGTGAAGAAGGGGCGGACTCGCCCTATCGCATTCGCTTGCTCACGGAAAAGCTCCTCGAGAGACCAGGACCCCTGGTGTCGAGGGATCCGCGCTTGCCGTAGACCTCACTGCCTACGACCTGGTCATCACCCGGGGCACCCCGCCACGGAAGGAGGGTTGCCGGACAGCAAGCCGGGGCCTAAACGCTGTCACTCGTGACCTGAGGAGCATCCTGCCACACGATCTTCCGAACGCAAGACCCCGGTCCACATGGCGGACCGGGGTCAGTGCTGGATCTTGGCCGGATCCCGTCAGGACGGCCGAAGGGCGCAGGAGCTACGCATGGCAGCGGCTACGCGGCGCGGCGGCTACGCGTTGCTCGCCGCCACCCAGCGCGCCAGCGCCGCCCGGGCCGCGCCCGAGTCCACCGACTCCGCCGCCCGTACGACACCGCCGGCGAGCTGCTCCTCCAGGGTGCCCGTGCCCGGGTCCAGCGCGACCAGGGCCGCCGCCGCGTTCAGGAGCACCGCGTCGCGCACGGGGCCGGTCTCGCCGGCCAGGAGGCGGCGGGCGACGTCCGCGTTGAACGAGGCGTCCGCGCCGGCCAGGGCGGAGACCTCCACCAGCGGGATGCCGATGTCGCGGGGGTCGAAGCCCTGCTCCCTGACCTCGCCGTCGCGGACCCACCAGACCCGGGAGGTCGCCGTGGTGGTGAGCTCGTCGAGCCCGTCGTCACCGCGGAAGACCAGCGCCGAGGAACCCCGCTCCGCCAGGACGCCCGCGACGATCGGTGCCACGCGCGCGTCGGCCACACCGGTGGCCTGTGCCCGGACCCGCGCCGGGTTGGTCAGCGGGCCGAGGAAGTTGAAGGTGGTCCGGATGCCCAGCTCCCTGCGGGCCGCCGCCACGTGCCGCAGCGCGGGGTGGAACTTGACCGCGAAGCAGAAGGTGATGCCGGCTTCCTCGGCCACCTCCACGACCCGCGCGGGGGTGAGGTCGAGGTTGACGCCCAGCTTCTCCAGGACGTCCGAGGAGCCGCTCGCGGAGGACGCGGCGCGGTTGCCGTGCTTGACGACCTTGGCGCCCGTACCGGCCACGACGACGGCCGACATCGTGGAGATGTTGACCGTCTTGGCCCCGTCGCCACCGGTGCCGACGATGTCCACCGTCCGGCCCGGCACCTCGATCAGGTTGGCGTGTTCGTACATGGCGCGGACCAGGCCGTTGATCTCGGAGACGGTCTCCCCCTTGGCCCGCAGCGCGACGGCGAAGCCGGCGATCTGCGCGTCGGTGGCCTCCCCGCGCATGATCCGGTCCATGGCCCAGGCCGTGTCGTCGGCGCCGAGGTCACGGCCGCTCAGCAGGGCGTCCAGAAGGCCCGGCCAGCCGCGGGCCGCCACGCTGTCGCCGCCTGCCGGGGTCACCAGGTTCATGGTCCGCTCCTGCTGCTCGTGAAGGATTCCACGTGGAATGGGAAGGGCTTCAGCCTATCCAGCCCCGGGGACGGCAAAGAGCCCCGTCCAGACGCTGGACGGGGCTCTCGCCGTGGCGACACCAGGACTGACCGAAATCAGTCCCTCAAGCAGTCATGCGTAGTGCGTGGTGCGTACTGCGCGGATCTTGAAGCGTGTGAAGCCGTGATGCGGGAGGTCAGTGGTGGCCGTGGCCGCTCTGGATCTCCTTGTACTCCTCGACCGTGGGCTTCGGGATCTGGTTGTTCTCCCCGTAGTAGCCCTTGCTCAGCTTGGCGCGGAGCTTCTCCAGCGGCTTCACCTTGCGCTCGACACCGTTCTCGTCGACCGTGGGGCCGATCTCGGCGGGCTCGTACTGGTCGTACGAGGTGAGCGTGTGCAGCTTGCCCTGCGAGAGCGGCTCGTGGACCTCGACGAACTCACCGTGCGGCAGGCGCTTGATGATGCCGGTCTCGCGACCGTGCAGCACCTTGTCCCGGTCCCGGCGCTGGAGGCCGAGGCAGATCCGCTTGGTGATGACGAAGGCGATGACCGGACCGACGAAGAAGCCGATGCGGGCGAACCACGTGATCGCGTTGATCGACAGGTGGAAGTACTGCGCGAACATGTCGTTTCCACCGGCGATCAGCAGGATGACGTACCACGTCAGCCATGCCACACCGAAGCCCGTACGGGTCGGGGCGTTGCGCGGGCGGTCCAGGATGTGGTGCTCGCGCTTGTCCCCGGTGACCCAGGACTCGATGAACGGGTAGACCGCGATCGTGGCCAGGACCAGCGGGAAGATCGTGAACGGGATGAAGACGCCCAGGGCCAGGGTGTGGCCCCACAGGTTGATCTCCCAGCCCGGCATGGCACGGATCAGACCCTCGGAGAAGCCCATGTACCAGTCGGGCTGCGCACCGGTGGACACGTGGTCCGGACGGTACGGGCCCAGCGCCCAGATCGGGTTGATCGAGGCGATGCCCGCGATCAGCGCGATGACGCCGAAGACCAGGAAGAAGAAGCCTCCGGCCTTGGCCATGTAGACCGGGAGCAGCGGCATGCCGACGACGTTCTTCTCGGTCTTGCCGGGGCCCGCGAACTGGGTGTGCTTGTGGTAGAAGACCAGGATCAGGTGGGCCACCAGCAGGCCCATCATGATGCCGGGCAGCAGCAGGATGTGCACCGAGTAGAGCCGGCCCACGAAGTCGCCGCCGGGGAACTCCCCGCCGAAGAAGAAGAACGACAGGTACGTGCCCACGATCGGCACGGACAGCATCGCGCCTTCCATGAAGCGGACACCGGTGCCCGAGAGCAGGTCGTCCGGCAGGGAGTAACCGGTGAAACCGGTGAACATGCCGAGGACCAGCAGCAGGAAGCCGAAGACCCAGTTGACCTCACGCGGCTTGCGGAACGCGCCGGTGAAGAACACGCGCATCATGTGCACGAGCATCGCCGCGATGAAGATCAGCGCCGACCAGTGGTGGATCTGCCGGATCAGCAGACCGCCGCGGACGTCGAAGCTGATTTCCAGAGTCGAGCGGAAGGCCTCCGACATCTGCACACCCTGCATGGGGATGTACGAGCCGTCGTAGTGCACTTCGTTCATGCTCGGGTGGAAGAACAGCGTCAGGTACACACCCGTGAGGATGAGGATGATGAAGCTGTAGAGGCAGATCTCGCCCAGCATGAAGGACCAGTGGTCCGGGAAGATCTTGCGCATGTTGGCCTTGGCGAGGCTGTAGATGCCCAGCCGGCCGTCGGCCCAGTCGGCTACACGCTCGCCGGCCGGAGCCTTGCGTTCTTTGGTTTCGGTGGCAGTGCTCATCCGCGCTCCCAGAAAGAGGGACCGACGGGCTCTTCGAAGTCGCCGAGCGCCTCGAGGAAACCTTCGTCATTGACGCCGATCCGCAGCTGCGGGAGCGCGTGACCAGCCGGGCCGAAGATGACTCGGGCGCCGTCGGAGAGGTCGAAGGTGGACTGGTGGCACGGGCAGAGCACGTGGTGCGACTGCTGCTCGTACAGGCTGATCGGGCAGCCGACGTGGGTGCAGATCTTGGAGTAGGCCACGATCCCGTCGTGGGACCACTCCAGTTCCTTCTTGTCCTTGATGTCCTCCGGCTGGATGCGGACGATCATCAGGGCGGCCTTGGCGATCTGCACCTGGAAGTCGTGCGCGTCCTCCTCCAGGCCTTCCGGCATGGCGAAGGTCAGCGAACCGACGACGATGTCCTCGGGACGAAGCGGCTCCATCGTGTTCTGGTTGATGAGCATCTTGCCCCTCGCCCAGATGGTCTTGCGCAGCTTGTCCTCGGGCAGCGGGCCCAGGTCGCGCAGGATCACGACGGCGGAGAGCGGCAGCAGGGCCAGCGCACCGAGCATCGTGTTGCGGATGAGCGGGCGGCGGCCGATGGCCGACTCGCGCGCGCCGTCCGCGAAGTCCTGCAGGACCTGCGCCTTGACCTCCGGCGGGGCCGCGATCTCGTGGCGCTCGGCGGCGACCTCCACGTCGGACATCAGGGTGCGGGCCCAGTGGACCGCGCCCGCGCCGATGCAGAAGAGGGCCGCGCCGAGGCTCACGCCCAGGGCGAAGTTCAGAGCGCTCACCTTCCCGATGGGGAAGATGTAGACGATCTTGTCGACCGGCAGGATCACGAACGAGGCGATGAAGCCGATCGTGGCCAGCATCGACAGGGTGAACAGGAAGGCCACCGTGCGCTCGGAGCGCTTCGCGGCCCGCTCGTCGATGTCCTGGATCCGCGGCCGGTGAACCGGCAGGCCGGGGTCGGCGAACGGGTCGTCCGCCACTGCCACGGCACCGTGGTGCGCGTCGCCCTGCTCGCTCGGCAGGTGCTTCTCTTCGGGAATGTCTTGGCTACTCATGACTTCTTGGCCTTAGCGGTGTGGGCCGCGACCCAGACGGCGACAGCGATCAGCGCACCCAGCCCGAAGATCCAGCCGAAGAGACCCTCGGAGACGGGGCCGAGGCCACCGAGCTTGAGGCCACCGGGGCTGGTCGACTTGTCGCCGTTGACGTGCTGGATGTACGCGATGATGTCCTTCTTCTGCTTCTCCGGCATGGTGCTGTCGGGGAAGGAGGGCATGTTCTGCGGGCCGGTGAGCATGGCCTCGTAGACGTGCTTCGGCGAGACACCCTCAAGGTTGGGGGCGTACTTGCCGTTCGTCAGCGCGCCGCCCTCGCCCGTGAAGTTGTGGCACTGCGCGCAGTTGTTGCGGAACAGCTCACCACCCTTGGCGATGTCGGCACCCGCCGGGTCGTACTGCTTCTCGGTCGGCACGATCGGGCCGGCTCCGAGGGACGCGATGTACGCGGCGAGCTGGTCGGTCTGCGCCTGGGTGTAGATGACGGGCTTCTTCGGCACCTGGGCGCCGGGCTGCTGGGCGGGCATACGGCCCGTCATCACCTGGAAGTCGACGGCAGCGGAGCCGACGCCTACCAGGCTGGGGCCGTCAGAGGAACCCTGACCGCCGGTACCGTGGCAGCTTGCGCAGCCGACGGCGTAGAGCTTCTGGCCCTCCTCGATGGCGAGGGACTGGACGGTTTCGTCGGCCTTCGCATTGCCCGCGGGCGCGAAGGCGGAGTACAGCCCCCCGGTAACCGCCAGCGCGAAGAGTAGAACGACGACCGCCGCCAGCGGATGGCGTCGTCGTGCGGAGAGCTTTTTCACGGATTACCCCGGTGTCAGGATCTTCTGCGTCGGTGTGTCTGGATGGAGTGCCGGGTCGGGCCCGGCGACGTGTTCGCTACTTGATCAGGTAGATCGTCGCGAAGAGGCCGATCCAGACGACATCGACGAAGTGCCAGTAGTAGGACACGACGATGGCCGACGTGGCCTGTTCGTGGGTGAACCTCTTGGCCGCGTACGTCCGGCCGAGGACCAGCAGGAAGGCGATGAGACCGCCCGTCACGTGCAGACCGTGGAAGCCGGTGGTCAGGTAGAAGACCGAGCCGTACGGACCGGACGAGAGGCTCATGCCCTCGTGCTTGACCAGCTCGGTGTACTCGAACACCTGGCCGCCAATGAAGATCGCACCCATGACGAACGTGATGATGAACCACGTCCTGAGCTTCTTCACGTCACCGCGCTCGGCGGCGAATACGCCGAGCTGGCAGGTGAGCGAGGAAAGCACCAGGATCGTCGTGTTCGTCGCCGAGAAGGGCAGATTCAAGGCCGAAGCCTGCTCTGTCCAGTACTCGGCGCCTGTCACGGATCGCAGGGTGAAGTACATCGCGAAGAGGGCCGCGAAGAACATCAGCTCGGAACTCAACCAGATGATGGTTCCCACGCTGACGAGGTTCGGCCTGTTGACCGTCGGGTGCGCGTGCCCGGTATCTACTGTCGTTGCTGTCGCCACGACCGACATTATGTCGGTCCCTTATCCCGCCCTCACCCCGGGGGGTGCCGTTCGGAGTGTCAGGGGCGTGTGCAAGGCCCGAACGGCCCATCAGATCGCCCTTCGGGCGCCGGTCGGCCGTCGCTCGGGCGAGGCTGTGCGAACCGATGTTGACACCGGGTCGGACGGAGTAGCATCCCGCGCAACATCAACGTGATTCACGGGACACGTGGAGGAACGAAATGCGGGCGACTGCGCGGGTTCTGGTCTACAGCGACGACGCGGGCACCCGGGAGCAGGTGCGGCTGGCGGCCGGGCGCAGGCCGGCCGCCGACCTGCCGCCGGTGGAGTTCCTGGAGTGCGCCACGCTGCCGGCCGTCCTGAAGGAACTGGACGCGGGCGGCATCGACGTGTGCGTGCTGGACGGCGAGGCGGTTCCGGCCGGGGGCATGGGGGTGTGCCGGCAGATCAAGGACGAGATCTTCCAGTGCCCGCCCGTCCTGCTCCTGATGGGCCGTCCGCAGGACGCCTGGCTGGCCACCTGGAGCCGCGCGGACGCCGCGGTCACCCTTCCGGTCGATCCGGTGGACTTCGCGCAGGCCCTGGCGGGTCTGCTGCGCGCGCGGCTCTCCCCGGCGGCGTAACGGGGCCTGTGCGCCCCGCACAGCCCCCTACCGGCGCATACCGGGGCACGGGTGCCCGTACGGACCGTACGGGCACCCGTGCCCCCGTTGTGGCCTCTTCCGGCGCTCCCGCCCCGTCGGTTACACCTGCGGGCGCAGGCGGGCCTGGTCGACCGGGCTGCGGCCCTCCTGGGTGCCCTTGAGGAGGGCGCTGCCCTCGCGCCAGTCCTTCCAGTCCATGTTCCAGTCGCCGAAGCCGTTGCCGAAGATGTCCATGTCGTCGCCGATGCTGTTGATGACCCGGACGATGTCGCCTTCGGTGATGTTCTCGTAGAACCAGGCGGCGTTGCCCGTGCTCATGCCGGTGCAGCCGTGGCTGACGTTGGCGTAGCCGTGGGAGCCGACGGACCACGGCGCGGCGTGGACGTATTCACCGCTCCAGGTGACGCGGGTCGCGTAGTAGACCGGCAGGTTGTAGTACTCGCTGCCGCCGATGCCCACCGTGTCGCCGCGCATCTGGACGTAGTACTGCTTGCCGAGGACCACCTTGACGCCGTTGCGGGTGGAGAACCCGGGCTTGCCGGTGGTCACCGGGATGGAATTGATCACTTCTCCGTTGCGCCTGAAGGTCATCCAGTGCGAGGCGGCGTCCGTGGTGACCTCGACGCGGTCCCCGATCTCCAGCTTCAGCGGCTTGGAGGCGGCGCCGTGCAGGTCATCGGCGATCTTGACGCCCTCCAGGTTGCTCCGGACGGACACCGTGGTGTTGGCGGGCCAGTACTCCTTGGGCCGGTAGTGGAGCTTCTTGTCGTCCACCCAGTGCCAGGCGCCCACGGCCTCGGGCGGGGCGTCGACGACCAGGCCCCGCTCGATGACGGCGCGGGCGGCCTTGTCCTTCACGGGTTCGTTGAGTTCGGCCGTGAGGGGCTGTCCGACGCCGTACTTGCCCTCGTCCGGGCCGAATTCGACCTTGAGGACCTTCTGGGCCGGGGTGGTGTCGAAGGTGAGCGTGCGCTGCCCGGGGGCGCCCCGTTCGTCCTCGGTGCTCACGAGGACGGTGTAGCGGACGCCGGCGGCCATCGGGGCGGTGCTGTGCCAGCGGTCTCCGGAGGCGGACAGCTCGCCCGCCAGGCGGCGTCCGTGGGTGTCGACGGCGCTCACGTCGGTAATCCGGCCGCCGCCGCTCTTGGCGGTGACCTCCAGGGGCCGGTCCGGGTCGACCGGGCGACTGCCGGAGGACTGGTTGAGGGCGACTTGGTCGCCCGCGTCGTAGGGGCGGGCGGACAGCGGGTTGTCGTCGCCCGACCCGCATGCGGTGGCGCCGGCCCCGAGGGACGCGACCAGCAGGGAGCAGCCGATAACCGTCCAAAGACGCGGTGACTGGTTCATGGAGCCAACGCTATGAAGATATGACAATTACGGCGCGCGGGGTGACTGCAAACGAGGGGCCCGGACTCCTCCATTGGAGGTGTCCGGGCCCCTGGTCTCATGCTGTGGCCGCTGCCGGAGGCAGTGGCGCGGGTGCGGCTACTGGTTCTGGTTCTCGCCGCGGTAGTACTCGTACACCCAGCCCCACAGACCGATCAGGATCAGCGGCGCCGAGAAGTACATCAGCCACCAGCCGAAGACGACGCCCATGAAGGCGAAGGCGCCACCGATGGCCAGCGAGAGCGGCTGCCAGCTGTGCGGGGAGAAGAACCCCAGCTCGCCCGCCTCGTCGGCGACGTCGGCCTCCAGGTTGTCCTGGGCCATCTCGTCCACGCGCGCGGCCGTGAAGGCCAGGTAGTAGCCGATCATGGCGCTCAGGCCGAAGGCCAGTGCGAGCGCGGTGGTGCCGACCGGCTCCTTCGACCACACGCCGTACACGACGGTCATGATCAGGATGAAGGCGGCGAGCCACAGGAACATCCTGCCCTGGATCTTCACTTGCCGGCCTCCTTGCCATCAGCGACGGCCTTGGCGGCCACGGAGTGGTCCTCAAGGTGGTCGAGGGCCGCGATCTCGGGGTGGTGCAGATCGAATGCCGGGGATTCGGACCGGATCCTCGGCAGGGTGAGGAAGTTGTGCCGCGGCGGCGGGCAAGACGTCGCCCATTCGAGCGAACGGCCGTAGCCCCACGGGTCGTCGACCTCGACCTTCTTGCCGTACTTCGCCGTCTTCCAGACGTTGTACATGAAGGGGAGCATCGACAGGCCCAGCAGGAACGAGCTGATCGTCGAGATCGTGTTCAGCAGCGTGAAGCCGTCCGCCGCGAGGTAGTCCGCGTAACGACGCGGCATGCCCTCGGCGCCCAGCCAGTGCTGCACCAGGAAGGTGCCGTGGAAGCCGATGAACAGCGTCCAGAAGGTGATCTTGCCGAGGCGCTCGTCCAGCATCTTGCCCGTGAACTTCGGCCACCAGAAGTGGAAGCCGGCGAACATCGCGAAGACCACGGTGCCGAAGACGACGTAGTGGAAGTGCGCGACGACGAAGTACGAGTCGGAGACGTGGAAGTCCATCGGGGGCGAGGCCAGGATGACGCCGGTCAGACCACCGAAGGTGAAGGTGACCAGGAAGCCGATCGTCCAGAGCATCGGGGTCTCGAAGGACAGCGAGCCCTTCCACATGGTGCCGATCCAGTTGAAGAACTTCACACCGGTCGGAACCGCGATGAGGAACGTCATGAAGGAGAAGAACGGCAGCAGTACACCGCCGGTGACGTACATGTGGTGGGCCCACACGGTCACCGAAAGACCGGCGATCGAGATCGTCGCGGCGATCAGACCGATGTAACCGAACATCGGCTTGCGCGAGAAGACCGGAATGACCTCGGACACGATTCCGAAGAACGGCAGCGCGATGATGTACACCTCTGGGTGTCCGAAGAACCAGAAGAGGTGTTGCCACAGCAAGGCGCCGCCATTGGCCGCGTCGAAGATGTGCGAGCCGAACTTCCGGTCGGCCTCCAGCGCGAAGAGCGCGGCGGCCAGCACCGGGAAGGCGAGCAGGACCAGAACACCGGTCAGCAGCACGTTCCAGGTGAAGATCGGCATGCGGAACATCGTCATGCCGGGGGCGCGCATGCAGATGATCGTGGTGATGAAGTTGACCGAGCCGAGGATCGTGCCGAAGCCGGAGAAGGCCAGACCCATGATCCACATGTCGGCGCCGATGCCCGGCGAGCGGACGGCGTCCGACAGCGGGGAGTAGGCGAACCAGCCGAAGTCGGCGGCACCCGAAGGGGTGATGAAGCCGGCCACCGCGATGGTCGAACCGAAGAGGTACAGCCAGTACGCGAACATGTTCAGCCGCGGGAACGCCACGTCGGGCGCGCCGATCTGCAGCGGCATGATCCAGTTCGCGAAGCCCGCGAACAGCGGGGTGGCGAACATCAGCAGCATGATCGTGCCATGCATGGTGAACGCCTGGTTGAACTGCTCGTTCGACATGATCTGCGTACCCGGACGGGCCAGCTCGGCGCGCATGAAGAGCGCCAGGAGTCCGCCGATGAGGAAGAACACGAACGACGTGAGCAGGTACATCGTGCCGATGGTCTTGTGGTCGGTAGTGGTAAGCCACTTCACGACGACATTGCCCGGCTGCTTGCTCCGTACCGGCAACTCGTTCTCGTACGAGTCGGCCTCGGCACCCTGAGGCTGGTTGAGGATGCTCACAGTTTGTTCACCTCAGCATTGCGGGCCGGGTCGGTCTGCCGGATGCCGGCCGGGAGGAACCCGGTCTGCCCCTTCTCCGCGAGCTCCTTCAGGTGCGCCTTGTACGCCTCCGGGGAGACGACCTTGACGTTGAAGAGCATTCGGGAGTGGTCGACACCGCAGAGCTCGGCGCACTTGCCCATGAAGACGCCCTCTTCGGTCGGGGTGACCTCGAAGACGTTGGTGTGCCCCGGAATGACGTCCTGCTTGAACAGGAAGGGGACCACCCAGAAGGAGTGGATGACGTCGTTGGACGACAGGATGAAGCGGACCTTCTCGCCCTTCGGCAGCCAGAGCGTCGGACCCGGGTTGCCGGTCTCCGCGTTCCGGTCGCTCGGGACGCCCTTGGTGTAGACGCCTTCGGCGCCCGCGGGGAAGTCCTTGGTGTAGCGGTCCGGGATGGTGGCGAGTTCCTTGGGAACCTCGCCCGCCTTCGGAGTCGCCGCATCGCCGTCGACGTCCTCGACGTAATTGAAGCCCCAGCTCCACTGGTAGCCGACCACGTTGATCGTGTGCGGCGGCTTGGGGGTGAGGGCGAGCAGCTTCGACTCGTCACGCGCGGTGAAGTAGAAGAGCACCGAGACGATGATGAGAGGGACCACGGTGTACAGCGCCTCGATGGGCATGTTGTACCGGGTCTGCGGGGGAACCTCGACCTTGGTCCGGCTGCGCCGGTGGAAGATGACGCTCCACAGGATCAGGCCCCATACGAGGATGCCGGTGATCAGAGCGGCCGCCCAGGACCCCTGCCACAGGGAGAGGATGCGAGGCGCCTCTTCAGTGACCGGGGTGGGCAATCCGAGGCGGGGGAAGTCTTTCCATGTATACGAGCAACCAGTGGCGGTCGCCAGGACCACGCCCGCAGTCAGCGCCTGCAGCAGCTTCCGCCGCATCGGGCGCCGCGGCGAGCGGTCGGAGCCGTAGGGACTCACGTAGCGCCTTCCCGAGAGTCTCGGCCCGCGCGGCCGGCCGCGGCCGCATTCGGGTCGGTCGCCGGCCCTGACGCAGGCAGGGGTTTGGATGTTTATGCGGACCAAACCCTACTGGACGCTATTTGGGGTCGCGCGGGGAGGGTGCCCAACGCGCCGTTACTGACCCCGAAGGGATGGATCCGCCGTACGGGGGACGGCCCAACGGGCCCCGAATGGCGGGGTCCCGACGACATCTGACGGCCCCTGACCTCGGTCGGTCGCGGCGTCGGCAGGGCGGCCGGTTAGCGTGACCGGATGCCGTACTTCGACACCGCGTCCGCCGCCCCGCTCCACCCCGTGGCCCGGCAGGCGCTCCAGGCCTCCCTTGACGAAGGCTGGGCCGACCCGGCCCGGCTGTACCGGGAGGGGCGCCGGGCCCGACTGCTGCTGGACGCGGCGCGGGAGGCGGCGGCGGAGGCGGTGGGCTGCCGTCCCGACGAGCTCGTGTTCACTCCTTCGGGGACGCACGCGGTTCACTCGGGCGTGGCCGGGGTCCTGGCGGGGCGTCGGCGCGTCGGCGGGCACCTGGTCGTATCAGCTGTGGAACACAGTTCCGTCCTGCACGCGGCGGAGGTCCACGCGGCGGGCGGCGGGCGGGTCGAGGAGGTCCCGGTGGACCGGTTCGGCCGGGTCTCCGCCTCCTCCTACGGGGAACGCGTGGGGCCCTCCACCGCGCTGGCCTGCCTCCAGTCGGCCAACCACGAGGTCGGCACGGTCCAGCCCGTGACGGAGGTCGCCGAGGTGTGCGCCGCCGCCGGGGTCCCGCTGCTGGTGGACGCCGCGCAGTCGCTGGGCTGGGGGCCCGTCCCCGGAGGCTGGTCCGTGCTGTGCGCGAGCGCCCACAAATGGGGCGGCCCGGCCGGGGTCGGCCTGCTGGCGGTCCGTAAGGGAGTGCGCTTCGCTCCCCAAGGCCCCTCCGACGAAAGGGAGTCGGGGCGCTCCCCCGGCTTCGTCAACCTCCCCGCGGTCGTCGCGGCGGCGGCCTCGCTGCGGGCGGTGCGGGCCGAGGCGGAGGCGGAGGCTGCCCGGCTGCGGATCCTGGTGGACCGGCTGCGGCGGCGGGTCGCCCGCCTGGTGCCGGACGTGGAGGTGGTGGGCCATCCCGACCTCCGGCTCCCCCACCTGGTCACCTTCTCCTGCCTGTACGTGGACGGGGAGACCCTGCTCCACGGGCTGGACCGGGCGGGCTACTCCGTCTCCTCCGGCTCCTCGTGCACCAGCTCGACGCTGACGCCGTCCCATGTCCTGCGGGCCATGGGGGTGCTGTCGGAGGGGAACGTACGGGTGTCGCTGCCGTCGGGCACGACGGCGGCCGAGGTCAACGGCTTCCTGGATGTCCTGCCGGGGCTGGTGGCGGGGGTGCGCGAGCAACTCGGCGTGGTGGAACCGGCGATGGCCGCCGATCCGCAGGCGCAGTCCCTGGAGCTGGACGCCCTCGGCCTGCGGTGTCCGCAGCCGGTGATCGAGCTGGCCCGGGCCATCGGCCGGGTTCCGGTGGGCGGCACGGTGACCGTCCTGTCGGACGACGAGGTGGCGCGGCTGGACATCCCGGCGTGGTGCGCGATGCGGGGGCAGACTTACGTGGGCGAAGCCCCGCGTCCCCTCGGTACTGCGTACACGGTCCGCCGGGCGGTCTGACCGAGCCGCGGCTGCGGGGCCGGCCTGCGGCCGCGGCGTGGCGGGCGGGCCCTGCGGGGCCGTCCCCTACCCGCGCCCATCCACCGTTCCCCGGGCGGCGCCCGGACCCCCCGGGGCTCCGCCCCGGACCCCGCGCCTCGAACGCCGGCGAGGCCGGCGGTGGAAGGGCGGGTAGGTGACTTCGCCCCGCAGGGCCGCCCCACCCGCACCCTCCACCGGGCCGCGAGGGGCTACGCCGGGAGGCGGGACTGGACTTCTGCGGCGGCCTCGTCGCCGTAGGCCTTCGTGAAGCGCTCCATGAAGTGCGCACGGCCCAGGGTGTACTCCTGGGTGCCCAGGGTCTCGATGACGAGCGTGGCGAGCATGCAGCCGACCTGCGCGGCCCGCTCCAGGCCGACGCCCCAGCCCAGACCGGTCAGGAAGCCGGCGCGGAACGCGTCGCCGACGCCCGTCGGGTCGACCTTCGCGGTCTCCTCGGGGCAGCCGACCACGATCGGGTCGTGGCCGACCCGGTCGATGCGGACGCCGTTCGAGCCGAGCGTGGTGACCCGGGTGCCGACCTTCGCCAGGATCTCCGCGTCGGTCCAGCCGGACTTCGCCTCGATGAGGCCCTTCTCGTACTCGTTCGAGAACAGGTACGTCGCGCCCTCCATCAGGGTGCGGATGTTGTCGCCGTCCATCCGGGCGATCTGCTGCGAGAAGTCCGCGGCGAAGGGGATCTCCCGCGTGCGGCACTCCTCCGTGTGGCGCAGCATCGCCTCGGGGTCGTCCGCGCCGATCAGGACGAGGTCCAGGCCGCCGACGCGGTCGGCGACCGACTTCAGCTCGATCAGGCGGGCCTCGCTCATCGCGCCCGTGTAGAAGGAGCCGATCTGGTTGTGGTCGGCGTCCGTCGTGCAGACGAAGCGCGCGGTGTGCAGGACCTCGGAGATCCGCACGGACTGGGTGTCGACGCCGTGCCGGTCGAGCCAGGCGCGGTACTCGTCGAAGTCGTAGCCGGCCGCTCCGACGAGGATCGGCCGGGCGCCGAGCTGCCCCATGCCGAAGCAGATGTTCGGGCCGACGCCGCCGCGCCGTACGTCGAGGTTGTCGACGAGGAAGGAGAGGGAGACCGTGTGCAGCTGGTCCGCGACCAACTGGTCGGCGAAGCGGCCGGGGAAGGTCATGAGGTGGTCGGTGGCGATGGAGCCGGTGACTGCGATACGCACGGCGTGGACGCTCCTGCGAGGGAAGGCAAGGGGACATTCAAAACTACCCGGTCGACGGACCGTGGCCGACCGGCAGAAACTACCCCGTAGTAGCTCTTTCTTCACCCGGGGTGCCGTGCTTACCGTGCCCCATGACCTCCACCGATGGCTTCGGGCACGTCCGGCCCCGCGGGAACGCGGCGCGCACCGAGTTCGAACAGCTGCTGGGCGACTGCGCCCGGATGGCCCCGCACTGGCCGGTTCCCGCGGATCCCCGGCCGGATCGGGTGGCTCCCTCGCAGATCCACGGGATCCGCGTCCCGGCGGCCTCGGCCCGTCTCATCGCCTCCACGGCGGTCTACGGCTACTAGGCCGGCGGAACCGGATCCGCGTCTGTTCCGTCACACCCGCATCACCCCCTGCGGGACGGGCAAAGGAGCGATGCGGTGACCAGCGAACGACCTGATGCACCCGGTGCACTCGACGCAGCCGATTCATCTCGTGTCACACGACGGCGGCCCGCCTGGGTCGTCGGTTCGATCGCGGCCGCCGTCCTGCTCACCGGCGGCGGCACCGCGCTGTGGGCGTCGAGCGCCCACAGCGAGGGGCGTACGGGCGACAGCGCGGCCTCCGCGCCGCGCGCGCTGCCCACTCCGCCCGGGCCCGGCATCGCCCCCGGCGAGCCCGACCCCTCGGGCGGCGGGGTCACGTACACCGCCGACGTCCCCCTCCCGGACGGCCCGGCCGCGGCGCCGGCCTTCAGCGCGAGCGGTGAGGTGACGTCCGCCGAGGTGGCGCGGCTCGCGACGGCGCTCGGGATCTCCGGCGCGCCCCGGCTCGCCGGGCAGACCTGGCAGGCCGGGGAGACCGCGGACGGCTCGGGGCCCCGGCTCACGGTGAACCTCAAGGCCCCCGGGACATGGAACTTCTCCCGCTTCCAGGTCGGCGGCACCGGGGACGACTGCGTGCGCGGCAAGGACACCTGCGGGCCGGCCACGCTCCCCCAGGACCTGGGTCAGGAGCCGGGCGGCGCCGCGGGGACGCCGGTCTCCGAGGAGGCCGCCAAGGCCGCCGCCGCGCCCGTGCTGGCGGCCGTGGGCCAGGGCTCGGCCGCGCTCGACGCCCGGATCGCCCAGGGCTCCGTACGCGTGGTGACGGCCGACCCGGTGATCGGGGGCCTGCCCACGCAGGGCTGGTCCACCCGGATCGGCGTCGGGGCGGACTCCCGGGTGGTGTCGGGCAGTGGCGAGCTGAAGGTTCCGGTGCGGGCCGGCGAGCAGCCGGTGATCGGCGCCGTGGACGCGCTGGCCCGGCTCAACGACAAGTCCCGGGGCTCCGGCGCCACGGACCCCGGCCCGAGCGGCTGCGCCACGAGCGTCCCGCTGACTCCGGACACCCCGGACGGCGCCACGGACACGCTGCCCTGCAACCCGGAGCCCCGGCCGATGAAGCCGTCGCGGACGGAGTCGGTGCGGGGCGCCGAGCTCGGGCTGGTCCCGGGCACGGTCGACGGGTCTCGCGGCCTGGTGCCGGCCTGGCTGTTCGAGGTGGCGGGCCAGGGCGGCGGCCCGGGCCACACGGTGGCCCAGCCGGCGGCGCAGGCCGAGGAGGTTCCCCCGGTCGACCTGCCCACCCCGGCCGACCCGCCCGCGAAGGGACAGACCGTGCCCGGTTTCTCTTACTCCTCGGCCGACCGGACGCTGACCGTGAACTTCTGGGGCGGCGTGTGCAGCACGTACGCCCTGGAGGTCCGTGAGCAGCCCGGCTCGGTGATGGTGAGGATCACGGACACCCCGAACAAGCCGGGGCAGGCCTGCATCATGCTGGCGCAGGAGATGACGGTGACGGGCACGCTCCAGCAGCCGCTCGGCGACCGCAAGGTGATCGACGCGACCACGGGCAAGGCCGTCCCCCGCCAGTAGGCGCCAGGACGTGCGAGAGGGGCCCGCCCGCGGATGTCCGCGGGCGGGCCCCTCTCGTCGGGCCCTACGAGCTCAGCCGGGGTTTCCGGGGCTTAGCTGAAGGAGTCGCCGCAGGCGCAGGAGCCCGTGGCGTTCGGGTTGTCGATCGTGAAGCCCTGCTTCTCGATGGTGTCGACGAAGTCGATGGACGCACCGTGCAGGTACGGGGAGCTCATCCGGTCGGTGACGACCTTCACACCGTCGAAGTCCTTCACGACGTCGCCGTCGAGGGAACGCTCGTCGAAGAAGAGCTGGTAGCGCAGGCCCGAGCAGCCGCCGGGCTGGACGGCGACGCGCAGCGCCAGGTCATCGCGGCCTTCCTGCTCCAGCAGGGTCCTGACCTTCTCGGCGGCGGCGTCGGACAGGAGGATGCCGTCGCTCACGGTGGTCTTTTCGTCCTGTACGGACATCTGCATTCACTCCCGAAGTGGGCGGCTCCCCGCCGGGAGCGGGGAAACGTCGGACTCTTGCCGTCGGTGGCAACGAGCGGGGCCGCGGATTCATTCCGGGACCCGACGCGTGTTTCAGAAATTCCATGCTCGCACACCGCCGCGCGGAGGTGGGTCCCCGCGAGGTCCCCACGGAGATCCCCCGCGACGGGCGGGCGAATGCGTCACATCGACACTATCGGCATCGTCAAAGTGACGTGAAGCAGTTATGATAGATAGCGTCAAATAGACGAGAAGTCGAAGCGATGGCTTCAGAAGTCCCTTGTCGCAGAACAGAAAGGGTGCGTGTCGTGACCACCGCCCAGCCTTTGGACAACCAGCCTTTGGACGTCCAGCCGACGCCCCTTGCCTTGCTGCTGCTCGGCCGCGAAGCCGACCCCAAGAGCGAGCGCGGGGTGGAGTGCCCCGGCGACCTGCCCTCGCCGTCGGACCCGGACCTCGTGGCGCGCGCCCGTGCCGCCAAGGAGAAGCTCGGGGACAAGGTCTTCATCCTCGGCCACCACTACCAGCGTGACGAGGTCATCGAGTTCGCCGACGTCACCGGTGACTCCTTCAAGCTCGCCAAGGACGCGGCCGCCAGGCCGGAGGCCGAGTACATCGTCTTCTGCGGCGTCCACTTCATGGCCGAGTCCGCGGACATCCTGACCTCGGACGACCAGAAGGTGGTCCTGCCGGACCTGGCCGCGGGCTGCTCGATGGCCGACATGGCCACCGCCGAGCAGGTCGCGGAGTGCTGGGACGTGCTGACCGAGGCCGGCATCGCCGGAGCCACGGTCCCCGTCTCGTACATGAACTCCTCGGCCGACATCAAGGCCTTCACCGGCAAGCACGGCGGCACGATCTGCACCTCGTCCAACGCCAAGAAGGCCCTGGAGTGGGCGTTCGAGCAGGGTGAGAAGGTGCTCTTCCTCCCGGACCAGCACCTGGGCCGCAACACCGCCGTCCGCGACATGGGCATGACCCTCGACGACTGCGTGCTGTACAACCCGCACAAGCCGAACGGCGGCCTGACCGTCGAGCAGCTGCGGAACGCCAAGATGATCCTGTGGCGCGGTCACTGCTCGGTCCACGGCCGCTTCTCGGTCGACTCGGTCAACGACGTGCGCGCCCGGATCCCCGGCGTGAACGTGCTGGTCCACCCCGAGTGCAAGCACGAGGTCGTGGCGGCCGCGGACTACGTCGGCTCCACCGAGTACATCATCAAGGCGCTCGAGGCGGCCCCGGCCGGCTCCAAGTGGGCCATCGGCACCGAGCTGAACCTCGTCCAGCGTCTGGCGAACCGCTTCGCCTCGCAGGACAAGGAGGTCGTCTTCCTCGACAAGACGGTCTGCTTCTGCTCGACCATGAACCGCATCGACCTCCCCCACCTGGTGTGGACCCTGGAGTCCCTGGCCGAGGGCAACCTCGTCAACCAGATCCAGGTCGACAAGGAGACCGAGAGCTTCGCCAAGCTCGCCCTGGAGCGGATGCTCGCGCTTCCGTAGCCGGCACCCCCCTGGCAACGCCCGAAGGGCCGCCCCTCCTGCGAGGGGCGGCCCTTCGGCGTGTACGGGTTCCCGGGGTACGGGTTCCCTGGGTACGGGTTCCCTGGGTACGGGTTCCCCCCGCGGGTCAGACCTTGACCGGGCTCTCGTCCTCCGCCGGGGCGGCCGGGGCCGGGACCACGGTAAGGCGGGCCCTCTTCTTCGCGCTGCGGCGCTCCTTGCGGAGCTCCAGCATCGTGTAGAGGGTCGGCACCAGGAGCAGCGTCAGCAGGGTGGAGCTGATCAGGCCGCCGATGACGACCACCGCGAGCGGCTGCGAGATGAAGCCGCCCTCGCCGGTGACGCCCAGCGCCATCGGGAGCAGCGCGAAGATCGTCGCCAGTGCCGTCATCAGGATCGGGCGCAGACGGTGGCGGCCGCCCTCGACGACCGCCTCGATCACGCCGTAACCCTGGGCCCGGTACTGGTTGACCAGGTCGATCAGGACGATCGCGTTGGTCACGACGATGCCGATGAGCATCAGCATGCCGATCAGCGCCGGGACGCCGAGCGGGGTGCCGGTGACCAGGAGCAGGCCGAGCGCGCCGGTCGCCGCGAAGGGGACGGAGACCAGCAGGATCAGCGGCTGGACGAGCGAGCGGAACGTCGCGACCAGCAGCATGAACACGAGCGCGATGGCCGCGAGCATGGCCAGGCCCAGCTGCGCGAAGGCCTCGCTCTGGTCCTCTCCGACGCCTCCGATGGAGGCCGCGGCGCCCGCGGGCAGGTCCAGGGCCTTGATCTTCGACTGCAGGGTGGAGCTGACGGCGCCGGTGTTGTCGCCGATCGGCTTCGCGCTGATGGTCGCGGCGCGGGCGCCGTCGATCCGGGTCATCGCGACGGGTCCGGGGACCTCCTTGACCTCGGCGATGTCGCCGAGCTTCACCGGGCCGACGGGCAGTGCCTGCAGCTGGGCCAGGGTGGTGGCCGGCTGCGCGGACTTGATGACGATGTCCCGCTCGGTGTCGTCCAGTACGGCCTTGCCCGCCGGGTTGCCGCGTACGGCCTGGCCGACGATGGCGCCGAGCGCTGCCTGGTTCAGGCCGAACTCCGCCGCCTTGGGGGTGGCGGTGACCGAGATCCGGGGCACGGACTGGGACAGGTCGCTCTGGACGTCGGTGACGTCCTCGATCTTCGCCACCTCGGCGCGGACCTGCTCGGCTGCCCGGGCGAGGACGGCCCCGTCACCGGCCTTGACGACGACGCTGAGGTTCTGGCTGCCGAAGCCGTCTCCGGCCGCGATGGTGGTCTCGCCGATGCCGTCGAGCCCCTTCAGGGCGGTCTCGATGTCCTTCTTGGCGCCCTCGGTGTCCTCGGAGCTCTCCAGCGTGACCTGGTACGAGGCCTGGTTGGAGCCCGTACCGCCGCCGAAGGCGGCCATGAAGCCGGAGGAGCCGACGGTGACCTGGTAGTCCTTGACCCCGTCGGTCCCCGAGAGGACCTTCTCGACCTTGCGGCTCGCCTCGTCGGCGGCGGTCAGCGAGGTGCCGGGCGGCAACTGCTGCTTGATGCTGAGGACTTCCTGCTCGCCCTGGTCGAAGAAGTTCGTCTTGAGCAGCGGGGTCATGCCCAGCGTCGCGATGAACACCACGACGGCGACGACCAGGGTGGCGACCCGGCGGCGGGTGACCAGGCCCAGGGCCCGTACGTAGAACTGCTGGAGCTTGCTGCGGGACTCCTTCTCCTCGGCCTCGCGGCGGGCCTTCTCGATGCTCGCCGCGTCCCCCTCGCTGACGCCCTTCGGCGCGCGCAGGAACCAGTACGAGAGCACCGGCACGACCGTCAGGGAGACGAGCAGCGAGGCCAGCAGGGCCGCGGTGACGGTGATGGAGAACGGGCCGAAGAACTGGCCGACCATGCCGCCGACGAAGGCGATCGGCAGGAAGACGGCGACGGTGGTGAGCGTGGAGGAGGTGACCGCGCCGGCCACCTCCTTGACCGCGGTGATGATCGCGCTGCTGCGCTCCTCGCCGTAGCCGAGGTGGCGCTTGATGTTCTCCAGGACCACGATCGAGTCGTCGACGACCCGGCCGATGGCGATGGTGAGGGCGCCCAGCGTCAGCATGTTGAGGGAGAGGTCGCGGGTCCACAACACGATCAGCGCGAGGACGACGGACAGCGGGATGGAGACCGCGGTGACCAGCGTCGAGCGCAGCGAGCCGAGGAAGACCAGGATCACGACGACCGCGAAGACCAGGCCGAGCAGGCCCTCGGTGGTCAGGCCCGAGATGGACTTGGCGACGGCCGGGCCCTGGTCGCTGACCACGGTCAGGTCGGCGCCGGAGCCGAGGGTGGAGCGGAGCTCGGGCAGCTTGTCCTTGACCGCGTCCGAGATGGCGACGGCGCTGCCGTCCTTGTCCATGGTGAGGACCACGGCGAGGCTGGGCTTGCCGTTGGTGCGGGTGAGCGAGTCGGCCCTGGCGGGCTCCTGCTTCACGCCGGCCACGTCGCCGAGGCGGACGGCGGGCTTGCCCGGTCCGGCGGTGAGGCGCAGGTCCTCCAGCTGGGCGAGCGAGGTGTAGCCCGAACCGACGCGCACGGTGCGGTTCTTGCCCGCCTCGTCGAAGGAGCCGGCGGGGATGGTGGCGCCGCCCGCCTGGAGGCCCTGGGCCAGGGCCGCGCCGTCGAGGCCCGCGGCGGCGAGCTTGGTGTCGTCGGGGGTGACCGTGACCTGGAGGTCCTGGACCCCGTCGACGGTGACCTGGCCGACGCCCGCTATGTCCTCCAGCGCGGGGACCACGGACTTGGTCAGCTGGTCGGCCAGTGCCTGCTGGTCCTTGTCGGAGGTGACGGCGAGGACCACGGTCGGGATGTCGTCGGTGGAACCGGCGATCACCTGCGGGTCCACCTCGGCGGGCAGCCGGACGCGGGCCCGGTTGACGGCCTGCTGGACGTCGGCGACGAGCTGCTTGGTGCCGTCGTCGCCGTAGTCGAAGGTCGCCATGATGAGCGCGTTGCCCTCGCTGGCGGTGGAGGTGATGCCGGTGATCCCGTCGACGCCCTTGAGCATGGCTTCGATCGGTTCGACGACCTGCTTCTCCACCACGTCGGGCGAGGCGCCCTGGTACGGCGCGAGCACGGACACCATCGGCAGGTCGATGGAGGGCAGCAATTGCTGCTTGAGCTGCGGGATGGCAATGGCGCCGAAGAGGAGCGCGACGAGCGACACGAGGCCGATCAGCGCCCTTTGGGCGAGGCTGAAGCGGGACAGCCGGAACATGGCTATGGGGATCTCTCTGCAGGGACGCGGGGACGTCGACGAGGCGTGAAGGGGCCGTGCCTTCGGGCACGCGCAGGTCCGCTCAGCCTCTCGTGCGCGCGGGCCCGCCCACGTCGCCCCCAGGTCCCGTCCTTGTCCGTGGCGTACCGCGTCCGCAGTAGGCGGGAGTACTCCGAACTGCTGCGAACCGCCCCGAACTACTCGGCCCTGGGCCGGACCAGTCCCGATTCGTACGCTATGACCACCAATTGCGCCCTGTCCCGGGCGCCGAGCTTGGACATGGCCCGGTTCACGTGGGTCTTGACGGTGAGCGGGCTGACTTCCAGCCGGCGGGCGATCTCGTCGTTGGTCAGGCCCGTCGCCACCAGGACGAGGACCTCGCGCTCGCGTCCGGTCAGCGCGGCGAGGCGCTGTACGTGGGCGGCGCCCGCGGCGGGGGTGGCCCCGTCGCCGCCGCCCTGCGCGAGGAAGGTGGCGATGAGCCCCTTGGTGGCGGCCGGGGAGAGCAGTGCGTCGCCGGCGGCCGCGACGCGGATGGCGTTGAGCAGTTCCTCGGGCTCGGCGCCCTTGCCGAGGAACCCGGAGGCGCCCGCCCGCAGCGCCGCCGCCACGTACTCGTCGACCTCGAAGGTCGTCAGCATCACCACGCGCACGTCGGCCAGTTCAGGGTCGGCGCTGATCAGCCGGGTGGCGGCGAGTCCGTCGGTGCCGGGCATCCGGATGTCCATGAGGACGACGTCGGGCCGCTCCGTGCGCGCGAGTTCGAAGGCCTGCGCCCCGTCGGAGGCCTCCCCGACGACGCACATGTCGGCCTCGGAGTCGACGAGCACCTTGAACGCGCTGCGCAGCAGGGCCTGGTCGTCGGCGAGGAGCACCCGGATGGGCGTCGGGGCCTGGTTCGGGGTCGTGTCCACGCCCTGACCCTACGTCGTCCCGCGCGGCGCGGTCCGGGGCGGGCCCGGTCCAGCTAGCCGAGGGCGAGTACCAGCAGGGCCGTCGTCGCCGAGACCTCGGCCAGGGCTCCGAACACATCGCCCGTGACCCCGTCGAAGCGGCGTACGCAGCGGCGGAGCAGGGCTTCCGCCGCCAGCAGGGCGGCCAGGACCGCCCCCGCGTGCTGCGCGGCGGACGGCAGGCCCAGCGGCAGCGCGGCGGCGGCGGACAGGACCACCGTGAGCGCGGCGACCAAGGTGGCGGTGCGCAGCGGAACGACCCCGGCGACCGCCGCGCCCAGCCCCTCGGGGCGGGCCGGGGGGACCCCGTCGCGGGAGGCCAGGGTCATGGCGAGCCGGGCGGTGACGGCGGCGACCACGGCGGCCAGCGCACCCCGGCTCCAGCTGTCGGCGTACACGTCGGCCAGCGCCGCGACCTGGACCAGCAGCACGAACACCAGCGCCACCACCCCGAAGGGGCCGATGTCGGACTGCTTCATGATGCGCAGTGCGGCCTCGGCCGGCTTGGCGCTGCCCAGTCCGTCCGCGGTGTCGGCGAGGCCGTCCAGGTGCAGGGCGCGGGTCAGGGCCGCCGGTACGGCGACGGTGACGACCGCGGCGAGCAGCGGACCGCCGCCGCACAGCAGCAGGAGCACACCGGGCGCGGCCGCGAGGAGCCCCACGACGAGCCCGGCGAGCGGAGCGCAGGCCATGCCGGTGCGGGCGGCGGGACGGTCCCAGCGGGTGATGCGCGCGGGCAGCACGGTGAGCGTGCCGAAGGCGAAGCGAACCCCGTCGAGCAGGGAGGCCCGGTCCGGGGGCGGGGTCAGGGGCGGGCCGTCGTACGAATCTGTCATCGGCGCGAACGCTACCCGCTCGACGGGACCGGTAAGTTACCGATAACGGCCCAAATCGGGAGGTGGTGGCATGGGTCACTGGTGGTATCGCAACATTGTGGAGCCGGGGAAGCTCCCGCTGCTCCTCGCGCTGGTCGCCTTCGTGCTGTCCTTCCTGGTCACCCGCGTGATCACCCGCATGATCCGGGCGGGCCGGGGGCCCTTCAAGAACGTCACCCCGGGCGGCATGCACATCCACCACGTGGTCCCCGGCGTGATCCTGGTGATCATCGGCGGCTTCGGCGCGATCGGCAGCGCCCGGCACAGCTTCGGGGCGGGCCTGTCGGCCGTGCTCTTCGGGCTGGGCGCGGGCCTGGTGCTGGATGAGTTCGCCCTGATCCTGCACCTGGACGACGTCTACTGGAGCGAGCAGGGGCGCAAGAGCGTGGAGATCGTGGTCCTCACGGCGGCGATCGTGGCACTGGTGCTGGGCGGCTTCCTGCCCTTCGGGGTCAACGACCTCACCGAGGACGAGCGGCACAACCGCGGACTGGTCGCCATGAACACGGCGACCAACTTCTTCCTCGCCCTGATCGCCCTGTGGAAGGGCAAGCCCCGCACCGCGTTCTTCGGCACGGTCATCCCCTTCGTCGCGCTGATCGGCGCGATCCGCCTCGCCCGGCCCGGTTCCCCGTACGCGAAGAAGTTCTACGCGAACCGCCCCAAGGCCCGCGCCAAGGCCGGACTGCGCGCCTTCCACCACGACCGCCGATGGGCCTCGCCGCGGCGCAGGTTCGAGAACTTCATCGGCGGCACGCCCGACCCGGAACTGCAGGCCCCCAAGAAGGAACTGCAGTGACCCGGCGTCCGGCGCGGACGACGGAAGGGCCCGCCCCCGAGGGGGCGGGCCCTTCCGTTCACGTCGTACGGCCGCGTCGCGGCCCGGGACCAGCCGGTACCCGGCCCGGGCTCAGCCCGGAATCAGCCCGTCGTCGCTGAGCATCTCCCGCACCTCGTCCAGCGAGGCGTCGGGGGCGGGCAGGATCAGCTCGGACGGCTCCAGCGCCTCGTCGGGCAGCGGCTCCCCGAGCCGCCGCACGGCGTCGAGCAGCTCTCCCAGGGTGCGTCGGAAGCCCTCCTCGTCACCGCTCTCCATCTCCGCGAGCAGTTCGTCGTCCAGCTTGTTGAGCTCGGCGAAGTGGCTGTCCGCCAGCTCCACCTGCCCTTCCCCCATGATGCGGACAATCATGACGGGCCCCGTCCTACTGCTTGTCGAACCGGTGCTGGGTCTGCGGCTGCTGGCCGGCGCCCTGGGCGCCGCCCTCGATGGCCTGCTGCTGGGCGGCGGTGCCGCCGGCCAGCTCGGCCTTCATCCGCTGGAGCTCCAGCTCCACGTCCGTCCCGCCGGAGAGGCGGTCCAGCTCGGCCTGGATGTCGTCCTTGGAGCCGAGGCCGCTCTGGTCGTCGAGCGCACCGGAGGCGAGCAGCTCGTCGATCGCGCCGGCGCGGGCCTGCAGCTGCGCCGTCTTGTCCTCGGCCCGCTGGATGGCGAGGCCGACGTCGCTCATCTCCTCGGAGATGCCGGAGAAGGACTCGGCGATCCGCGTCTGCGCCTGCGCGGCCGTGTACGTGGCCTTGATGGTCTCCTTCTTCGTGCGGAAGGCGTCCACCTTGGCCTGCAGCCGCTGCGCGGCGAGGGTCAGCTTCTCCTCCTCGCCCTGCAGGGTCTGGTGCTGCACCTCCAGGTCGCTGACCTGCTGCTGCAGCGAGGCGCGGCGGGACAGGGCCTCGCGGGCCAGGTCCTCGCGGCCCAGGGCCAGCGCCTTGCGGCCCTGGTCCTCCAGCTTGCTGGACTGGCCCTGGAGCTGGTTCAGCTGCAGCTCCAGCCGCTTGCGGGAGGTCGCCACGTCGGCGACGCCGCGGCGCACCTTCTGAAGCAGCTCCAGCTGCTTCTGGTACGAGTAGTCGAGGGTCTCGCGCGGGTCCTCGGCCCGGTCCAGGGCCTTGTTCGCCTTCGCGCGGAAGATCATCCCCATACGCTTCATGACACCGCTCATGGGCTTCGCGCGCCCCCTTCTAGACGGACTTCGCTCCAGGTCACCAACAAGACCCACAGTACGGGCCCTGCCTCCATTACCGCACTGTTCGAGCGGGGATGCGCTCCTCCTCCAGGACGACTGCGCGTCCGCCGTGTCAGGCGTAAGGAGTAGGTGCTTCCCTCAGGTAGGACGCCCGCCGTTGCCGGATCGTTCCCCGACGGTATGGGGCCCGTGCCCACAACCACGTACCCTTGGGTTTTGTGTTTGGTAGCCGATCCTCCAAGGAAGAGAAGGACGCCGTCACCGACAAGGTGAGCGCCGACCTCTCGCAGTCCCGTGACCCTCAGGCCCCGAAGGGCCGCCCGACGCCGAAGCGTGCTGTGGCCCAGTCGCAGCGCAAGGCCGTGGTGGCTTCGACCGGCAACCGCAAGGAGGATGCCAAGCGAGCTCGTGAGCGCCGCCGGGTCGAGATGACCAAGCAGCGCGAGGCACTCGCCAATGGCGACGAGCGTTATCTGCCCAACCGCGACAAGGGTCCCGTACGCAGGTACGTCCGCGACTTCGTGGACTCCCGCTTCTCCGTCGCCGAGATGTTCCTGCCGCTGGCCGTGATCATCCTGGTGCTGAGCATGGTGCGGGTGCCGTCCATCCAGAACATCGCGCTCCTGCTGTGGCTCGGCGTGATCGCGCTGATCATCGTCGACTCCATCGGCATGTTCATCCGCCTGCGCAAGGCACTGAACCAGCGCTTCCCGGACGAGCCCAAGCGCGGCGCCGTCGCGTACGGCCTGATGCGCACCCTCCAGATGCGCCGGCTGCGTCTGCCGAAGCCGCAGGTCAAGCGCGGGGAACGGCCCTGAGCCGAGGAACGCCCGGAGCGTTCGGCGGGAGTGGCTTCACGGACGGGGCCCGGCTTTGGCTCGAAGGCCTGAGCGGGCTCCGCAACGTGGTGCGCCAGGAGCTCGTCGGCCGTCAGGTCGACGAGCAGATCGCGCACCGCTTCCCCGTGGGGCAGCGGCTGCGCGTCCTCGACGTCGGCATGGGCCAGGGCACCCAGGCGCTGCGCCTGGCCCGCGCCGGGCACATGGTGACCGGGCTGGAGCAGGATCCGGCCATGCTGGCCGTCGCCCGCGAGGTGCTGGCCGCCGAGCCCCCCGGGATCCGGGACCGCGTCCGCCTCATGGAGGGCGACGGCCGGGAGACCGGTGCGCACTTCCTGCCGGGCAGCTTCGACGTCGTGCTCTGCCACGGCGTCCTCATGTACGTCCCCGAGCCGGACGCCATGCTCGCCGGGCTCGCCCGGATGCTGGCCCCCGGCGGACTGCTGTCCCTGCTGGTGCGCAACGGCGACGCCCTCGCGATGCGACCCGGCCTGCACGGTGACTGGACGGCCGCGCTGGCGGCCTTCGACGGCGTCGACTACACGAACCGGCTGGGCCTGGACGTGCGCGCCGACCGGCTGGCCACGCTGACCGCGACCTTGTCGGGGATCGGCGCCCCGCTGCAGACCTGGTACGGCGTACGCGTCTTCACCGACGGCACCGAGGCCGGGGACCAGCTCCCCGCCGACGCGGAGCTGGAGGGGCTGCTCGCCGCCGAGGACCGCGCCGGGCGGACCGACCCCTACCGCGGGGTCGCCGCGCTGCTGCACCTGTGCGGCGTACGGGGCTGAGCACCCGAGCCGCCCTGGACACGGCGGAGCCCGGACCCCTGAGGGGTCCGGGCTCTCGCGTACCCGGTCGGCGCGCCAGCACCGGTCGGTACCGGTCGGTACCGGTCAGCGCTGGTCAGTGCTCGTCAGAGTTCCGCGGCCTCGCGCAGGCTCATCGTGTAGAGCTGGACCCCGTTGTCGTCGGACAGCTTCACCTGTTCGGTACCGCCCTCCAGCAGGTCCTTCCAGTACTCGCCGATCCAGGATTCGGCGTCCCCCTGCGTGGTGAACTCCTCCGGCACCACCGACGGGCTCGTCTCACTGCCGTCGGCCGTCTCGAACCGCCACGTCCACGCCATGTCCGCCTCCGTTGCTCGTCCGCTTCTCACACGCTTCTCGCCTTGAGTGTGCCCGCAGACTAACCGGGCGCGCAGCAGTCCCGGCGACGCGGGAGGATCATCCTGTGGAACTCACTCTGCTCGGCACCGGCACACCCGAAGGACTGCCCCGCCCCGGCTGTCCCTGCGCGGCCTGCGCGCTCTCCGTGGGGCCCCGCGCGCGCGCCGCCACCTCCGTGCTCGTGGACGGGGCGCTGCTGCTGGACCTGACCCCCGGGGCGGTGCTCGCGGGCGCCCGGGCGGGGCATTCGCTGGCCGCCGTACGGCAGGTCCTGCTGACCCACCCGCACGACGGCCCCGCCGTGGAGCTGCCGCCGGGGCTGCCGACGGCCGGGCGGGTGCCGGACGGGCGGGAGCTCGCGGTGATCTCCGGGCACCGGGTGCGGGCCGTGCCGATGGACGCGCCGGGCACCGGGTACGAGGTGACCGGGCCCGACGGCGCCCGGATGCTGTACCTGCCGCCGGGCGGGGCCCCGGCCGGGACCTCGGGTTCCAGCGGGCGGCGCGCGTACGACGTGGTCCTCGCGGACGTGCTCGGCCGGCCGGAGGCCCTGGCGCGGCTGCGGGCCAGCGGGGCGGTGGGCCCGGCGACGGACGTGATCGCCGTCCACCTGGACCACGACACCCCGCCGGGAGCGGAACTGGAGCGCCGGTGCGCGGCCGCGGGCGCGCGGACGGTGGCGGACGGGACCACGGTGGCGGCCGGGGAATACCGCCCGGCGCCGGAGGTGCCGCGGCGGACCCTGGTCCTGGGCGGGGCCCGGTCGGGCAAGTCGTACGAGGCCGAGCGCCGGCTGACCGGCTACCCGGAGGTCGTCTACGTGGCCACGGGCGGTACGCGCGAGGGCGATGCGGAATGGGCCGCGCGGGTCGGGCTCCACCGCGAGCGCAGGGCCGCGTCCTGGCGGACGGTGGAGACCTGCGATCTGGTGCCGCTGCTGGAGCAGGAGGGCCCGGCGCTGCTCATCGACTGCCTGGCGCTGTGGCTCACGGACGCGATGGACCGGGTCGGCGCCTGGGACGACGCGGTGTGGGCGGACAAGGGCGCGGCGGAGCTGCGGGAGCGGACCGCGTCGCTCGTGGCCGCCGTCCGCGCGACCCGCAGGCCGGTGGTGCTGGTCAGCAACGAGGTCGGCTCGGGCGTGGTCCCCGCGACCGCGTCGGGGCGCCGGTTCCGGGACGAGCTGGGGCGGCTGAACGCGGGGGTCGCCGGGGAGTGCGAGCACGTCCTGCTGGTGGTGGCGGGGCAGGCGCTGGTCCTGAGGCAGTAGCCGCGGGGACCGGCAACGCAGCGCGGCGCACGGACCGTTCGGGCACCGCGGGGGGCCGCTGTACCCTCTGGCAAATGACCACGCTGAATCTCGACGACTTCTCCGATCTGATCGAGCGCCCCGACGGGGGCGTCCGGCGTGACGCCGAGGAACGCCGTGAACGGCTGGCCGTGCCGGTCGGGGCGCTGGGGCGGCTCGACGAACTCGCCGAGTGGCTCGCCGCCGCGCAGGGACAGGTGCCGGTCAAGCCGATCGAGCGGCCCCGCGTCGTCCTGTTCGCCGCCGACCACGGGGTGGCCTCCGAGGGGGTCTCCGTGCGTCCGGCCGGCA
Source organism: Streptomyces sp. NPDC006450 (assembly GCF_040612195.1). Classification (NCBI taxonomy): domain Bacteria; kingdom Bacillati; phylum Actinomycetota; class Actinomycetes; order Kitasatosporales; family Streptomycetaceae; genus Streptomyces; species Streptomyces sp. NPDC006450. The sequence continues at coordinate 47,407 of NZ_JBEXPT010000015.1, forward strand.
GCGCCCACGAGCTGGTGCGGGCCGTCCTGGACGGCCGGAGCCCGGTGGCGGTCCTGGCCGGGCGGCTCGGCGCCTCCGTACGGATCGTGGACGCGGGCCTGGCGTGCGATCCGGCACTGCTGCCGGAGGAGATCACCCGGCACCGGATCCGCAGCGGCAGCGGGCGGATCGACGTGGAGGACGCGCTCACCGCCGAGGAGGCCGCCGACGCGCTGCGGCTCGGCATCCGGATCGCCGACGAGGAGGCCGACTCCGGGACCGATCTGGTCGTCCTCGGCGACCTGAGCGTCGGCGGGACCACCGTCGCCGCGACCCTCGTCGCCGCCCTGTGCGGCACGGACGCCTCCGTGGTCACCGGCCGCGGCGGCATGCCGATCGACGACCTGACCTGGATGCGCAAGTGCGCGGCGATCCGCGACGCGTTGCGACGCGCCCGGCCCGTCCTCGGGGATCAGGTCGCGCTGCTCGCCGCCGTCGGCGGCGCCGACGTCGCCGCGATCACCGGCTTCCTGCTCCAGTGCGCGGTGCGCCGTACCCCCGTGATCCTCGACGGGGTCGTCTCGGCCGCCTGCGGGCTGGTGGCCCAGCGGGCGGCTTTCCGGTCCCCGGACTGGTGGCTGGCCGGACAGGCCAGCGGGGAGCCCGGCCAGGCGAAGGCACTGGACCGGATGGCACTCAACCCCGTGCTCGACCACGGCGTCACTGTGGGAGAAGGAACCGGGGCGCTGCTGGCTCTTCCCCTCGTCCAGGCGGCCGCCGCACTCGCGGCGGAACTCCCCGAACGAGCGGCCGAGCCCACCGAATGAGTCGCCGGAGCCCGCGGTCCTGACCAGGCCGCGGCACTCCGCACGTCAGCACGGACCGCGATGCCCCATATCATCGCTTTTTATGGGAGAGGTCCGTTTGACCAGCGCAGAGACCGATCGGAAGACCGACCGAGGAACCGGTGGGGATCCGGACGGCAGAAACAATCCGGGGGGCGGGCGGGGGAACGCCCAGGCGAGCGCCCAGGGGAACACCAAGGGAGCCGCACAGGGCGCCGCACCGGCCGGCCAGGTGAACGGCCGGGAATCCGGCCGCGAATCCGGCCGGGGAAGCGTCCGCTCGCGGCGCAGCGCCGCCTTCGCGGTGTGGTACCTGCGTGCCGTCACCTTCGTCAACTTGCTCAGCGCGGTGTGGTTCTCGCTCGGCCAGGACCTGCGCCGGCACAGCACCGCCGATTTCTACACGCCGTACCTGCTCACGGCGGGCTTCGCCTCCGCGGCGTTCTCGCTGCTGCTCACCGTCACCATGGGCCGCCGCAAACGCGCGGCCTGGATCCTGAACCTCGTGCTCAGCGGGCTGCTCCTGGCGGCCTTCTCGATGGCCGCCGTCGCCTCCTTCACCCCGTGCTCGGGGGGCTCGTACGAGTTCTGCTATCCGGAGTTCCGCGTCCATCCCCAGAACTGGGTGGCCTTCGGGCTGACCGCGCTCTTCGTCGGCGCCCTCCTGCTGGGACGCCGGGAGTTCTACGCCAAGGGCGACCGCTCCAACCCGCTGCTGGCCAGCCTGGTCGCCTCCGTCGGCCTGCTGGTGACCTCGCTGGTGGCCGCCCTGCTCGTCGGCGCGACCAACACCGACCCGGACGCCGCGGACGCCACGTTCCTGGCCCGCTGGCGGTACGGCGTCATGCGTCTGGTCACCCTGGCTCCGGACGACAAGGCGTACAACACGATCACCACCCCGGGCTGGGTGGACGTGACGATCAACGTCATGTCGACGCTGCTGCTGCTCGCCGTGCTGTTCGCGGCCTTCCGCTCGCGCCGCGCCGTGGACCCGATCGGCGAGGAGGACGAGGAGAAGCTGCGCCTGCTGCTCGCCCGGCACGGCGACCGCGACTCGCTCGGGTACTTCGCGCTGCGCCGCGAGAAGTCCGTCATCTGGTCCCCGACCGGCAAGGCCGCGGTCACCTACCGCGTCGTCGGCGGGGTCTCCCTGGCCTCCGGCGACCCGATCGGCGACCCCGAGGCCTGGCCCGGCGCCATCGAGCCCTGGCTGGCCGAGGCCCGCGAGCACGGCTGGGTCCCCGCCGTGATGGGCGCGAGCGAGGAGGCCGGGCAGATCTACGCCCGGCACGGACTGGACGCGCTGGAACTGGGCGACGAGGCCATCGTCGAGACCGACGAGTTCACCCTGGAGGGCCGGGCCATGCGCACCGTCCGCCAGGCGTACAACCGGGTCAAGCGGGCCGGGTACACCGTCCGCATCCGCCGCCACGCCGACATCCCGGCCGAGGAGATGGACGTACTCCTGCTGCGCGCCGACGACTGGCGCGACGGCGCGACCGAGCGCGGCTTCTCGATGGCGCTGGGCCGGCTGGGCGACCCCGACGACGGCCAGTGCGTGATGCTGGAGTGCTTCGACGGAGACGGCGAGCTGCGCGCCGTCCTGTCCTTCGTGCCCTGGGGCCCCAAAGGCCTGTCGCTGGACCTGATGCGCCGTGACCGGGATTCCGAGAACGGCCTGATGGAGTTCATGGTCATCGAACTCCTGGAGCGTGCCAAGGAGATCGGGGTCACCCAGGTCTCGCTCAACTTCGCGATGTTCCGGTCCGTCTTCGAGCGCGGGTCGAAGCTCGGCGCCGGCCCGGTGCTGCGTCTGTGGCGCTCTCTGCTGAGCTTCTTCTCCCGCTGGTGGCAGATCGAGTCCCTCTACCGGGCCAACGCCAAATACAGGCCGATCTGGGAACCGCGGTTCATGCTCTTCGAGAAGAGTTCGGACCTCCTGCGGATCGGGATCGCGGCGGGCCGGGCCGAGGGCTTCCTGGAAGCACCCGGGCTGCCGAAGTGGATGCACCGCAGACATCTGGAGAGCAAGCGTTGACCACTGCCTCCCTGCGGCGGTTTGCCCGCCGCGAGTGGGGGCCCCTGTACCGGACGGTCCGGGACGCGCTCGTCCGCGACACGTGGCGGGCGATCCCGATGACCCTCGGCGCGGTCTGCCTGACTGCGGTCTTCCAGATCGTGCAGCAGACCTCTTGGGGCTTCCAGCCGGTGCAGGACCTCGGGTCGGTCAAGGCCGTCGACCCGCTCTGGCTGGCCCTGCTGCGGACCCCGCTGTCGCTGTTCGTCCCGGCGCTGGACCTGCCGGTGTGGGGTGCGCTCGCGCAGATCCTGCTCGTCTTCGGGATCTCGGAGATCTGCATCGGCTGGTGGCGGACGCTGGTCATCGGCTACGTGGCCACCCTGGCCGGGACCACCTACGCGCGGATCGGGCTCTCGCTGGGCCCGGACCACCCCTTCGGTCTGCCCGCGTCGGACAGGATCGTCAACGACACCGGGCCCTCGGCGGCGGTGGTCGGGCTCGCCGTGTACGTCTGCTGGCGCTACCGGGCGTACCTGACAGGCGCCGTCGTGATCCTGGTCATGGTCGGCGAACTGGTCTTCAAGGACAACCTGGCGGGCAAGGAACACCTGGCCGCCATCGCCTCGGTGATGCTGCTCTGCCTGGTCCGCGCCCGGTGGGGCCCGGAGCGCTCCCGCGCCCCGCTGGGGCGGCCCCCGGCGGGGACCCCACCCGCGGCGCCGCCCCCACCCGCAGCGCCGCCCCGGGTCTGAGAACGCGTGCGGGGCCGTACCGTATCGGGGTGACGACACACCTCGGGCCGCTCGCCCCCACGCGGCAGTGGATGCGGGACCATCCGCTGGCCACCGACGCCGTACTGGCGCTCGGGGCGCTCGTCGCCATGGTCGTCGGGTCCTTCGCCGACCCGCACGGGGAGCACGGTCCGACCTTCGGAACCCGTACCCCCGAGCCGTTCTCGCTGGTCCTCATGGTGCTCGGCGCGGGCGCCCTGGTGCTGCGCAGGCGGCGGCCGCGCGCGGTGCTGGCCGTGACCATCGGGCTGTCCCTGCTGGAGCTGACCACCGGGGAGCCGCGGGCGCCCGTCGCCATGTGCACGGTCATCGCCCTGTACACGGTGGCCTCCCGCACCGACCGGCCCACCACCTGGAAGCTCGGCCTGATCACCATGGCCGGGCTGACGGGCGTGGCCATGCTGGCCGGACCGCTGCCCTGGTACGCGCAGGAGAACCTCGGCATCTTCGCCTGGACCGGCATGGCCGCGGCCGCCGGGGACGCGGTGCGCAGCCGGCGGGCGTTCATCGACGCCATCCAGGAGCGGGCCGAGCGCGCCGAGCGGACCCGCGAGGAGGAGGCCCGGCGCCGGGTCGCCGAGGAGCGGCTGCGGATCGCCCGGGACCTCCACGACGTGGTGGCCCATCACATCGCCCTGGTCAACGTGCAGGCGGGGGTGGCCGCGCACGTCATGGACAAGCGCCCGGACCAGGCCAAGGAGGCCCTGTCGCACGTACGGGACGCCAGCCGCTCGGCCCTGAACGAGCTGCGGGCGACCGTCGGTCTGCTGCGCCAGTCCGGCGACCCGGAGGCGCCGACGGAACCGGCGCCCGGTCTGGCGGTCCTCGACGACCTGGTGGGCACCTTCCGGCACGCCGGGCTCCCGGTGAAGGTGATGGTCCAGCTGGGTCCGGCCGCCGCGGCCGCGCTTCCCGCCGCGGTGGACCTGGCGGCATACCGGGTGATCCAGGAGGCGCTGACCAACGTCCGCAAGCACGCGGGCCCGGGGGCCGGCGCCGAGGTCAGCGTGGTGCGGGTGGGCGGCTCGGTGGAGGTGACCGTGCTGGACGACGGCGGCTCCGCGCCGGACCCCTCGCCTGAGCCCCGCGATCCCGGTGGCGGGCACGGCCTGCTCGGCATGCGCGAGCGGGCCGTGGCCCTGGGCGGCTCCTGCTTCGCCGGCCCCCGCTTCGGGGGCGGCTACCGGGTGCACGCGATCCTCCCGGTGGGCTGAGCGCTCCCGGCCGTTCTCGATTTGGCTTGCCACCACACCTGACAAAACTGCAACTCCCGTACAGACTTGCAGAGTTGGTGCGACTCGAGGCGAGCCGATGTCCGGGGGGACGGCCATGGCGATGGATCTGGCAGCAGCAGCGGTGGAAGCGGTGGCACGGGCGGCGAACGCCGCGGTGGCCGGCGCCTCGGGTGCGGCCGGCGCCGCCGCCGGGGGCATGATCGTGGACCTGGTGCGGGGCAGACTGGGCGCCGTGAGCCAGGGCGCCGAGGCCGTGGCCGCGGTCGAGCTGTCACCGGACGATCCGGACGCCCGTGCGCGGCTGCACGAAAAGCTCGCGGCGGTGCTCGCCGAGGACCCCGCGTTCGCCGCGTACCTGGCGAGCGTGGTGGCGCCGCCCCCGCCGGCGGCGCCGCCCAGCCTCGTCGGAAGCATCAACATCGACCGCAACGGCCGGGCCCGGGGCACCTTCGTACTCGGGGACCAGGCGGTCACCAAGATCCGCCAGGGCAGCCCGGGTGCGCTCGCAGGCCTCGTCCTGATCGCCGCACTGCTGGTCACGGCCATCTACGGGCTCGGCCGGCTGGTCACGGACGACGACGGGCGGGCGCCCGGCGGAAGCGGCGGAGGCGGGCGCCAGGTCAAGGTGCTCGACGACCCGGCGGTGGTCTCGTCCGTCGTGCCCGACCTCCACAGCATGCCGACCGGCTGGACCACCCGCTCCACGGACTCCCTCAAGTCCGGCGCCGACGCCTGCCCGGAGGCCACGGACTGCAAGGGGGTGCTGCACACGGCCCAGGCATCGTTCCGCAACCCCTTCGACCAGTCGGCGTCCTTCGCGGTGATCGCCTGCGCCTCCGCCGCCGACGCGCAACGCGTCTACGAGGACATCGCCAGGAAGAGCCTGGGGAGCGGCAGCCCGCTGGCCATGCCGGCGCTCGGCGACCAGTCGTCCGCCGCCGAGATGTCGAAGGGGCAGGGCCTGGCACTCGCCCGTGTCGGCACCACCGTCGTCTACGTGTCCGAGAAGGGCAGCAACGACGACTACGAGGTCGAAACCCTGCAGGCGCTCGCACAGATGGCGGCGCAGCGAGCCCAGGAGGCCCAGGACGGCCTCACCCCCACCGCCCGGGCGACCCTGTGAGCCGCTGGATGCCGGACGCTACGGCTTCCGGACCTGATCACACGTCCTGCGCCAGGCGCCCAGGTCGTATTTCTTCTCCAGCGAGCTGAGCTTCAGCGCGGTCGTACCGGCGCAGAACCGGCTCGCCGGGAGCTCGTACTCCACGTGGAAGACCGCCTTGCCCGCCGCGATGAAGGGGGTCAGCCGTCCGCACTCGTCGTACTGGGCGCACTGCTCGTTGACGGCGAAGTCGAAGTCCCCCACCAGTTCCGGGATCTGGTCCAGGTCGTTCTTGAGCCCGACCGACAGTCCCCGGTCGTGCGCGAGCCGCACGATCAGCCGGTTGTAGTTCAGCTGGTCGCCGGCGGTGAGCGGGAAGCCGGACGTGTTGCGGTAGGCGTCCATGTTGTCCGGTTCCACCGCGTCGAAGCCCTTGTCCCGGCACATGTCGAACCGTTTGGCGATGAGCGGTTCCAGTTCCGCGAGCCGGCGGATGTCGAGCCAGCGCTCGCCCTCCCAGCCGTTGCCCTCCCCGCGCATCGACGGCGGGAAGGCCCCGGCGTCGGGCCGGAAGTCCTCCCAGGCGCCGGTGGAGAGGTAGCAGATGGTCCGCCGGCCGGCGGCCTTCAGCTCGGCTACCTGCTCCTTGGTGGTGGTGAAGCCGTCGATGTCGTAGACCGCCGCCTTCACCGAGGTGTCGAGCTTCCCGGTGATCTGCCACTGCCAGCTGACCCCGGGCGCCGGCTGCCAGCGCTCCCCCGGCGCGGGGGCGGGCGAGAGGTCGTCGGGCCGGTCCTCCTCGTCGTGGTCCGGCCCGGAGGTGCAGGCCGCGAGCAGCAGGACGGCTGCGACACCGTGGACCAGCAGGCGGCGGGTCGACGAGCGGCCGGACGGGCGGGTGGACGGGCGGGTGGACGGGCGTCTCATCCGGCGGCCTCCAGGGCGTACGGCAGGGTCCCCCACGGGTGCGCGCCGGTCCCCGGGACCGCACAGTGCACCCCCGCCCCCCGCTGGGCCGCGAGCCGCTCGGCGAGTTCGGCGGCCGGGGCGCCCGGCGGGACGGCGTAGACGAGGTGGCAGAACCGGTGGGCGGGATGGTCCGCCGTCCACGGGGGAACGGCGGCCGCGTCGCGGTAGGCGTCCCAGGGCCCCTCGAAGGTGACGAGCAGGTCGGCGAGTTCGGCGTAGCCCGGGTGCGGGTGCACTCCGTGGTTGAGGGCCACGGTACGGGCCCCGGCGGCCCGCGCCGCGACGACGAGCCGCTGGTAGTGCGGCAGGAACTCCGGGCCGGACGCGGCCTGGTCCAGGAAGGTCCCGTCGGTGCCGTACCAGTCGCGGTGGCGCAGCAGGTCCTGGACCACGGCGGAGTGCGGGCGGCGCCCGTAGTCGGTGTCGGCGTACCCCAGGACGGGCACCCCGGCCTGGCGTAACCGTGTCGCGACGGCGGCGAACCGCTCGTCGGGGGCCTCGCCCGGCCCGCTGGCGGGGTTGAGCACCACGGAGTGCAGCCGGCCCGCGGAGCGGATGAGCCGCTCCCAGTACTCGGGGCGGTCGGCGGGGTGCTCGTAGAGGGGCACCAGGAGCATGAGGTCCTTCTTCTCGTACGGGGTCACGTGCGTCGGCGGCGGTGGGCGGGGACGGCGGGGTCAGCGGTGGGCCGTCGCGCGGCCGAGCAGCAGGCAGACGAGCGTGCCCAGCGCGAGCGCCGCGGCTCCGGCGACGGCCAGTTGCACGGCGCGCGGCTGGCCGAGCCCCAGCAGCAGGGCCAGGCTCTGCGCGACGGCGGCCGAGGCGCAGACCACCGCGGCGGGCCGGACCGCCCCGAAGGACTGCAGGAGCAGCCCGGTCCACATCACGGCCCCGAGCAGCAGCAGGGTGGCGACCCGGACCCCGGTCAGACCGGGCGCGCCGGGCCAGAGCAGGGTTCCGGTGAGGCCGAGGGCCAGCAGCACCGCCAGGTAGACGGCGAGGCACCGGGCCAGGGTGGAGAGCATCCGCAGCCAGAACTGCCGGGGCGAGCGTGCCGCGCGCAGCCCGGCGAGACTGCCGCTGCGGAACCGGTGGAGCAGCCATTCGGCGGGGCCCATGCTGAGGGTGAGGGCCACCGCCGAGGGGGCCGCGACCGCCTCGGCGGGGCCGCCGGCGAGCACCTCCCCCAGGGCGGCGTACAGCACGAGCAGGCCGGTGCCCAGGCCGAACACCCCGTACGGGACGGAGTCCCCGAGCCGGGGTCCGCGCGGCGCGTGCTCCTCCTCGGCGCCGCGCAGCATCTGCCAGCGCACCTGGCCGCGTTCGCCCGGCCGGTGCTCCGTCCAGCCGCGGACCCGGGTCGCGAGGGCCCGTAGGCCGTCGGCCAGCGGCAGTTCCCGTGCGGCGAGGCCGCAGGCGGCCAGGAGGGAGGCCGTCAGCAGGACCACCCGGACCGGGACGGGCAGTTCCAGGACGAGGGAGAGCAGCGCCCCGGCGGCCATCGGTGCGAGCGCGGCCAGCAGCAGCCGCTCCCGCCCGAGGACGAGCAGCACGGTGGCGGCCCCGACGTACAGGGCCTGGCCTGCGGCGAAGGCGTAGGAGAAGGGGGGCCCGCCGGGTACCGCCAGGGCGGCGGCGGTACCCAGGAGGGCCCCCGCGGGGGCGCCGGCGAGCAGGGTCCGCCCGGCGGCGGCCCGGTCGCCGAGACCGAGCCAGGAGTACGCCCGGTGGGACAGGGTCTGGTCCCAGACCCAGCCGATGAGCGCCCCGGCGAGCAGGGTGAGCGTCCCGGCGGGCAGCCCCAGCCGGTCCTGGGGTCCCTCCAGCAGGGGTGCGCCCAGCAGGTAGGCGAGCCCGGGCAGCGCGAAGATCACCCCGCGCAGGAGGCAGGCGGTGAGCGGGACCTTCCACGGGTCGGGGACCCGGTCGGGCTCCGGGAAGGAGCGCGGCACCCGGGCGTAGAGCTCCTCGGCGAGACCGAAGGAGTCCTGGCGCCCGTAGGTGAGGCGGATGTGCTCGTCGGTCATCCCGTCGGATTCCAGGACGGCGGCGATCTCGTCGGGGTGGACGGCGGCGGCGATGAACACGTCGAGGCGCTCGGCGAGTTCGTCCATCGGGTCGGCGGCCGGTCCCGCGCGGCGCGGCCGGGGGATGCCGGGCAGGGCGTCGGCCGCGTCCGCGGCGGGCGCCGTACCGCGCCCGGCGGACGCGGCGTGGCCGACGGGCACCCAGGTCCCGTCCGGGCCGGGCGGCTTGAGCCACAGGGATCCGCTCACCACAGGCTCCCGTCGGCGGCGAGTTCCTTGTACCAGGGGTCGGCGAGGCGCTGGGTCCACTCGTCGCCCACGTGGACGGGCAGCACGGGCTGGCCGGCGAGCTCGCGGTAGATGTGGCGGAAGCCGTCCACGGACTGGTGGAGCGTGAACTTCTCCACCACCCGCTTGCGCGACATCCGGCCGAGTTCCGCGCGGCGTTCGTCGTCGCGGAGCAGGGCGAGGGTGGCGCGGGCCATGGTCTCGGGCTCGCGAGGCGGGACGACGAGGCCGGTGTCGCCGACGGCCTCGCGGACCCCGCCCACGTCGGTGGAGACGGTGGTGCGGCCGCAGGACATGGCCTCGATGATGGAGAAGGGGAAGCCCTCGCTGATGGAGGAGAGCATCACGACGGAGCCGGCCGCGTAGGCCTGCGCGACCTTGTCGATGCGGCCCTCGTAGGAGATCCCGTCGCTCACCCCCAGCTCGGCGGCGAGCTTCTCCAGCGTGAGCTTGTACTCCTCGCAGCCCGCCGGGACCGGACCGAAGAGGCGCAGACGCAGGGCGGGGAGCTCCTCGCGCATGAACGCGTAGGCGCGGATGAGGGTTTCGAGGTCCTTGATGGGGTCGATGCGGCCGCACCAGCTGAGGGTGGGGACCTCCGGTTCGGGACCGGCTTCGGGGAAGGCGTGCGGGTCGACGCCGTTGTAGACGGTGCGGATCCGCTCGGAGTCGGCGCCCCCGCGCTCCTCCCAGCGGCGGTTGTACTGGTTGCAGGGGGTGATCAGGTCGGCCTGGCGGTAGCCCTCGGTGTTGAGCTCGCGGTAGAAGCCGAGCATGAGGGCCTTGACGGGCCAGCGCTGTTCGGCGCTGCGGTAGCCGAGGTAGCGCTCGCGGAGGTAGATGCCGTGCTCGGTGAGGAGGAAGGGCACCTGGTCGAGGTACTTGGCGGCGAGCGCCGGGAGGGTGGCCAGTCCGCTGCTGACGGCGTGCGCGACGCTGTCGGGCGGGATCCGCACGGACAGCGGGCGCAGTGCGTGTTCCAGCAGGTCGGTGGCGGTGAGCGCGTCGTGGATGGTGGGCTCGGCGGCGGCGGTGACCAGGCCGGGGCGGGTCCAGACGGTCATCAGCAGGCGCAGCACCGATTCGGAGCGCAGGGCCGCGGCGAGCCGCCCGGAGCGGGCCAGCAGGGCCAGCTCGCGCAGGGAATCGGAGAATCCGCCGCGCGCGGGGTCGAGCAGGGAGAGCAGGAAGGTCTCGTAGGTCTCGGCGAATCCGCGCCGGGCCCTGCCCCGCAGACCGGAGCGGAGTCTGCGGGCCGGCGGTGCGCCCCAGAGGGGAACGCTGGTGTGGCGGTAGACGTTGCGCGGCAACTCCCAGGTGACCGGCTCACGTCCGGAGCCGGTCAGGGCTATGACGTTGAAGTCGACCTCCGGCATGCCGCGGACCAGTTGGTCGCACCACGTGCTGACGCCCCCGTGGACGTGCGGGTAGGTGCCTTCGGTGAGCATGGTGACATGGCGCCCATGGCTCATGCGGTGTGTCCCCCCAAGGACGGAAAAGGGGCCGGCGCCCGTGGTTCGCGGAGCGCCGGCGCTAGGTGGTACGCGTGGCTGTCTTGGTGCGTGCCCGGGATGGCCGGGGCGGGTGGCGCGGCGGAGCGGGTGGAGCGTCAGGGCATCCGCGGCATCCGCACCGTCAGGGCATGTTCAGCGTGACGGCGCTCTGGAGCAGCTCGGGAGCCGTCCAGGTGGAGCGGGAGCCGGCGTAGGCGGTACCGAAGTCCGCCGTGCCCAGCAGGAGCTGCTTCCTGGTGCCCGTGGGCGCGGTGACCGGGGCCACGACTCCGGAGGGCGTCTTGACGGTGACGACCTTGCCGATGCGGTAGGCGGTGACCTGGTTGGCGGCGACCGCCGCGTTCCAGGCCGCGCGGCGCTGGAGCTCCACCCCGGTGTCCTTCATGCTCTGGTTCACGATCGGCGCGGAGGGCGCGTAGAGGGTGCGGTAGGTGTCGAGCACCTGGTTCAGCACCGGGTAGAGCGTGCGGTCCTCGGCGAGGTTGGACTGGTGGACGTAGTGCGGGCGCGGGTCGTTGTTCAGGACGTGCCGCATGGCGGTCCTGGCCTCGGCCGGGACGATGTGGTCCAGGTAGCCCGTCTGGGCGTCGAGGGGGGCCGGCAGACAGGTGGAGGTGCCGGGGTTGTCCTCGCAGATGCCGCTGCCGCCGTCGGCCCGACTGGTGTAGATCCAGTTGTACTCGTCGGCCATCTCGGCGTTGGTGCCCGTGTTGTAGTACACGTTCATCGGGTGCCGGGGGACGGTCAGCGCGGCGCCGACCGCCCGCTGTGCGGGCTCGCGGGAGTTGTCGCTGCCCGCCCATTTCACGCCGTTGTCGGCGAGCGCGCCGGCCAGGTTGGGGTTGTCCTGGGCCTGCTGCGGGTCGGTCTTCAGGCCCGAGTGCTCGCCGGTGACGAGTTCGGTCCGGTCGATGGCGATGCCCTTGGAGGCCGCCCAGTTGTTGTTGTCGCGGATCTGCGCCGAGATCTCGGCGCGGCTCATCCAGTTGACGGCGCCCTGGGCGTTCTTCGTGCAGGTCCACGGGACGGTGGTGGTGTCCTGGACGCAGCCGAGGAAGGGGTGGGTGTAGGTGTGGTTCATCCACCGGTACTTCGCCCGGTCGGCGACGAGCTGCGCGGTCAGGGCGTCGACGCCGCCGTGCTCCGCCTTCCACTCCTCACCGGCGCCGCCGTTGAAGAGCATGTCGAGCTTGAAGTTCTTGGACGTCTGCCACTGCGCCGCGTACACGGCGTCGGCGGCCGTCATCCGGATCGTGGACTCCTGGCCCTCGCCGCCGGCGCAGGCGTAGTCGCCCGGGGTGCAGTTGAGCTCCTTGTTCCAGCGGGCGTCCGGGGCGAAGACGTCGTCGACGTGGACCGCGAAGTAGTTGCGCTCCTGCCCGAGGTGGACGCCCTGGGTCATCCACTCGACGATGCCCCGGGCCAGCAGCCGGAACTGCTGCTGGTGCTGGTTGTAGCCGAAGGTGACGACCAGTTCGCTGCGCCCGTCGTGCGTGTACTCGCCCACGAGCGAGGCCCGTCCGGAGCCGACCGGGGCGTCAAGGTAGCTGGTGTAGCCCGTCCGCGGCTTGGCCATGTACCCGTAGCTCTCGGGGATCAGCGGCGAGTTGTCCTCGAAGGCCACCTGTCCCCCGAGGTAGGCGAAGGGGCCCGCCTTGCCGGCGGCGGTGATGTCGGCCCGGGTGCCGTCGAGGGTGCCGCTGTAGCCGCCGTTGTCGGTGTATTCCAAGCCGACGCCCGGGTGGGCCCAGGTGTACGCGTCGACCTGGCGGATCCCGTACGCCGTCTCGTACGCGGTGAGCGCGGCCATCTCGGCCGAGCCCGCCCCGAACGGGTTCTCGTTCGGGAGCACGACGCTCTGGAACTTGGCGCGCGGCCGCCCGTCGACCGTGTCCGCGAGGAACGCCGCGTTGACGACCGGACGGCTCCCGCTGCCCAGGTCGATGCGGGTGTACGGAACTCCTGTGTCGCGGAGCTCCGCCGTGATCGCCTCGACGGAACTCCCGCCGTCGTCGACGACGAGGACCCTCAGGTCGACCCTTGGAGTGACCGCCGCCTGCGCGGCCGCTCCGGGTACCGCGACGGATGCTATGGCGGCCGCGAGGCAGACTGCGGCGACCCTGTTCATCCGGTTCTTGTGGACCATTTCGGCCTTTCCCCCCGCAGATCCTCGACTTCGGCCTGTGGCGTTGGGCCAGACCGGGGAGGCTCTGTGGAAATGATGCAAAGGAACCCCGCGTCCCCTTGCGAGAGTGGTCCGAGTGTTTCGGACCTCGTCAGGTCCAAGAGGCAAACGTGGAACAGAAGCCACAGATGGGTGAACCTGCCCGCCTCGTGATCGAACAACTTGCCAAACCTTCGAGTGGCGTGCGGACGAGTGCGTACGCGTAGGCTCGTTTCCGGCGGCCATCGGGCCCGAATACGATCGCTACGGACGGCCGTCCACCCACTCGGCCCACACCACCAAAACGGAAGCGAGAATTCACCACCGTGACTGCTCTGACTCTCAGCACTGCCGGACCGGCGACGCTGCGCGCCGACGTCCTCGTCGTCGGCGTGGCGAAGGGCCCCAAGGGCCCCGTCGTCGCCGCGGGCGCCGAGGCCGTGGACAAGGCGTACGACGGCAAGCTCGCCGCCGTGCTCGACGCGCTCGGTGCCTCGGGCGCCGAAGGCGAGACCACCAAGCTGCCGGCACCGGACGGCCTCAAGGTCCCGGTCGTGCTGGCGGTCGGACTGGGCGCCCTTCCCGACGCGGACGAGTCCTACGACGAGGAGGCGCTGCGCCGCGCCGCCGGCGCCGCCGCCCGTGCCCTGCACGGCACCAAGAAGGCCGCCTTCGCGCTCCCCCTGGACGACGCCTCCGCCGTCACGGCCGTGGCCGAGGGCGCGCTGCTGGGCGCGTACGCCTTCACCGCGTACCAGGGCGGCGAGAAGAAGGCCTCGAACGGTGGCAAGAACGGCGGCCCGAAGCAGCCGCTCGCCGAGATCGCCCTGCTCGGCGCCAAGCCGCGCGACAAGGAGCACAAGGCCGCGGCCGAGCGCGCCACGATCGTCGCGACCGAGATCAACATCGCTCGCGACCTCGTCAACACCCCGCCGAACGACCTCACCCCCGAGGCCTTCTCCGCCGTCGCCTCCGCGACCGCGAAGGAGAACGGCATCAAGGTCCAGATCCTGGACGAGAAGGCCCTGGTCAAGGGTGGCTTCGGCGGCATCATGGGCGTCGGCAAGGGCTCCGAGAACCCGCCGCGCCTGGTGAAGCTCTCCTACACCCACGCCAAGGCGGAGAAGACCCTCGCCTTCGTCGGCAAGGGCATCACCTACGACTCCGGCGGCATCTCCCTGAAGCCGGCCGGCCACAACGAGACGATGAAGTGCGACATGGCCGGCGCCGCCGCCGTCTTCGCCTCCGTCGTCGCGGCCGCCAAGCTCGGCCTCCAGGTCAACGTCACCGGCTGGCTCGCGCTCGCGGAGAACATGCCCTCCGGCTCGGCCACCAAGCCGGGCGACGTGCTGCGCATGTACAGCGGCAAGACCGTCGAGGTGCTCAACACGGACGCCGAGGGCCGCCTGGTCCTGGGTGACGCGCTGACCAAGGCCTCCGAGGAGAACCCGGACGCGATCGTCGACGTGGCGACCCTGACCGGCGCCATGGTGATGGCCCTGGGCGACCGCACCTTCGGCATCATGGCCAACGACGACGCCTTCCGCACCTCCATCCACGAGATCGCCGAGGAGGTCGGCGAGGCCTCGTGGCCGATGCCGCTCCCCGAGGACCTGCGCAAGTCCATGGACTCCCCCACCGCCGACATCGCGAACATGGGCGTCCGGATGGGCGGCGGCCTGGTGGCTGGCCTCTTCCTCCAGGAGTTCGTCGGCGAGGGCATCACCTGGGCCCACCTCGACATCGCGGGCCCCGCCTTCCACGAGGGCGCCCCGTACGGCTACACCCCTAAGGGCGGCACCGGCTCTGCCGTGCGCACCCTGGTGCGACTGGCCGAGCGCACCGCCACGGGCGACCTGGGCTGACGCCGAGGGCGTAGCCGGGCAGCGGCATCCGCAGGCCCCGACCATGATCAGATTTTCCGATCATGGTCGGGGCCTGTTCACTTACAACGAAATCCGTAGGTTTCTACGCTGCGGTAACCCCCGGTTCGGGCAGAACGACCTGCCCCAGGGCAGGCCCGGCGTCCCGCGTTCCGCCGACAAATGCGAAGATGGGTTCTCGGCAGGACAGGGCCCCCACCACAGGGCCGAAGAAAAAGCGGCCGTATACCAGCCGCCGCCCGGTCACAGAGGACCGGTGCTCGGCGCACATGCATGGAGGACGTGACGTGGCGAACGACGCCAGCACCGTTTTCGACCTAGTGATCCTCGGCGGCGGCAGTGGCGGTTACGCCGCGGCACTGCGCGCATCCCAGCTGGGTCTGGACGTTGCCCTGATCGAGAAGAACAAGCTCGGCGGCACCTGCCTGCACAACGGCTGCATCCCCACGAAGGCTCTGCTGCACGCGGGCGAGATCGCGGACCAGGCTCGCGAGGCCGCCCAGTTCGGTGTCAAGGCCACCTTCGAGGGCATCGACATCGCGGGTGTGCACAAGTACAAGGACGACATCATCGCGGGCCTGTACAAGGGCCTGCAGGGTCTGGTCGCCTCCCGCAAGCTGACCTACATCGAGGGTGAGGGCCGCCTCTCCTCGCCGACTTCCGTCGACGTGAACGGCCAGCGCATCCAGGGCCGCCACGTGCTCCTGGCGACCGGCTCCGTGCCGCGCTCGCTGCCGGGCCTGAACATCGACGGCAACCGCATCATCTCCTCGGACCACGCGCTGGTCCTGGACCGCGTGCCCGAGTCCGCCATCGTCCTGGGCGGCGGCGTCATCGGCGTCGAGTTCGCCTCGGCGTGGAAGTCCTTCGGCACCGACGTCACCATCATCGAGGGCCTCAAGCACCTCGTGCCGGTCGAGGACGAGAACAGCTCCAAGCTGCTGGAGCGGGCGTTCCGCAAGCGGGGCATCAAGTTCAACCTCGGCACCTTCTTCGACAAGGCCGAGTACACCGAGAACGGCGTGCGGGTCACCCTGGCCGACGGCAAGACCTTCGAGGCGGAGGTGCTGCTGGTCGCGATCGGCCGCGGCCCCGTCTCCCAGGGTCTGGGCTACGAGGAGCAGGGCGTCGCGATGGACCGCGGCTACGTCGTGGTCGACGAGTACATGCAGACCAACGTGCCGACCATCTCGGCCGTCGGCGACCTCGCCCCGACCCTCCAGCTCGCGCACGTCGGCTTCGCCGAGGGCATCCTGGTCGCGGAGCGTCTGGCCGGCCTCAAGGCCGTCCCGATCGACTACGACGGTGTCCCGCGCGTCACGTACTGCCACCCCGAGGTCGCCTCCGTCGGCATCACCGAGGCCAAGGCCAAGGAGATCTACGGCGCGGACAAGGTCGTGGCCCTCAAGTACAACCTGGCGGGCAACGGCAAGAGCAAGATCCTGAAGACCGCGGGCGAGATCAAGCTCGTCCAGGTCAAGGACGGTGCCGTGGTCGGCGTCCACATGGTCGGTGACCGGATGGGCGAGCAGGTCGGCGAGGCCCAGCTGATCTACAACTGGGAAGCCCTGCCGGCCGAGGTCGCGCAGCTCATCCACGCGCACCCGACGCAGAACGAGGCGATGGGCGAGGCGCACCTGGCACTCGCCGGCAAGCCCCTGCACGCACACGACTAATCGTCACTGGGCGCGACGACCACTTCCGCACTTTCGTTAGGAGCAACTGAAACCATGTCGGTTTCCGTAACCCTTCCGGCGCTCGGTGAGAGCGTCACTGAGGGCACTGTCACCCGTTGGCTGAAGGCCGAGGGCGAGCGCGTCGAGGCCGACGAGCCGCTGCTCGAGGTCTCGACCGACAAGGTCGACACCGAGATCCCGTCCCCCGTGGCGGGCATCCTGGCCTCCATCAAGGTCGCCGAGGACGAGACCGTCGAGGTGGGTGCCGAGCTGGCCGTCATCGACGACGGTTCGGGCGCGCCGGCCGCGGCCGCCGCTCCGGCCGCCGAGGCTCCGGCCGCCGAGGCCCCCGCGGCCCCGGCCGCTGAGGCTCCGGCCGCTCCGGCCCCCGTCGCCGAGGCCCCCGCGGCCCCGGCCGCCGCCGCACCGGCCGCCGCCGGTACGGATGTCGTGCTCCCCGCCCTGGGCGAGTCCGTCACCGAGGGCACCGTCACCCGCTGGCTGAAGCAGGTCGGCGAGTCGGTCGAGGCCGACGAGCCGCTGCTGGAGGTCTCGACCGACAAGGTCGACACCGAGATCCCCGCCCCGGTCGCCGGCGTCCTGCTGGAGATCCTGGTCGCCGAGGACGAGAACGCCGAGGTCGGCGCGCGTCTGGCCGTCATCGGCGCGGCGGGCGCGGCTCCCGCGGCCGCTCCGGCCGCCGCCGCCCCGGCTCCGGCCGCTGCTCCGGCTCCGGTCGCCGCTCCGGCGCCCGTGGCCGCCCCGGCTCCGGTCGCGGCCGCTCCGGCGCCCGTGGCGGCCCCCGTGGCCGCTCCGGCTCCGGTCGCCGCTCCGGCTCCGGTCGCCCCTGCGGCTCCGGTCGCCCCGGTCACCCCCGCCGCCCCGGTTTCCGCCGGTGACGAGGGTGCCTACGTGACCCCGCTGGTGCGCAAGCTCGCCACGGAGTCCGGCGTCGACCTGTCCGCGGTCTCGGGCACCGGTGTCGGTGGCCGTATCCGCAAGCAGGACGTCCTGGCCGCCGCCGAGGCCGCCAAGGCCGCCGCTGCCGCTCCGGCTCCGGCCGCTGCCGCTCCGGCCGCGAAGGCTCCGGCCGCCGCGGTCTCCGAGCTGCGCGGTCAGACGGTCAAGATGACCCGCATGCGCAAGGTCATCGGCGACAACATGATGAAGGCCCTGCACTCGCAGGCGCAGCTCAGCTCCGTGGTCGAGGTGGACATCACCAAGATCATGAAGCTGCGCGAGAAGGCCAAGGCCGGCTTCCTCGCCCGCGAGGGCGTCAAGCTGTCCCCGATGCCGTTCTTCGTCAAGGCCGCGGCCCAGGCGCTGAAGGCCCACGCGGTCGTCAACGCCCGGATCAACGAGGACGAGGGCACGATCACCTACTTCGACTCGGAGAACATCGGCATCGCCGTGGACTCCGAGAAGGGCCTGATGACCCCGGTCATCAAGGGTGCCGGTGACCTCAACCTGGCGGGCATCTCCAAGGCGACCGCCGACCTGGCCTCCAAGGTCCGCGGCAACAAGATCACGCCGGACGAGCTGTCGGGCGCGACCTTCACCATCAGCAACACCGGCTCGCGCGGTGCGCTGTTCGACACGGTCATCGTGCCCCCGAACCAGGTCGCCATCCTGGGCATCGGCGCGACGGTCAAGCGCCCGGTGGTCATCGAGACCGCCGAGGGCACGAACATCGGCATCCGCGACATGACGTACCTGACCCTGTCCTACGACCACCGCCTGGTGGACGGCGCGGACGCGGCCCGGTACCTCTCGGCCGTCAAGGCGATCCTCGAGGCCGGCGAGTTCGAGGTCGAGCTCGGTCTGTAAGGACAGCCTGCGAGGCTGACAGCGGCAGCGGTCCACGACTGTCGCGCACGGCGCCCCCGCCCGGGTTGCAAGTCCCGGGCGGGGGCGCCGTCGTCGTACCCTGGGCCCCTCCGGCCGACGGCTGTAACCAGCCTCACCCTGCGCCTCTGACCAGGAACGCATCGCGACGAGCGGCTCCGCCGTATTGTCTACGCATCAGGCCCCGCATGCCCCTGCACACCCTTCAGGAGATGAAGCCCCGATGATCACCCCACCCGTCGTGCACTCGCTGCGCGAGCAGATCCGCGAGCACATCGTGGAGGGGATCGTCAGCGGGCGCTGGAAGCCCGGTGAGCGGATCGTGGAGCGCCGGATCGCGGTGGAGCTGGAGGTCAGCCAGACGCCCGTACGCGAGGCCCTGCGCGAGCTGGAGACGCTGCGGCTGATCGAGTCGGCGCCGAACAAGGGCGTGCGCGTACGGAACCTCTCGGCGGCGGACCTGGAGGAGATCTATCCGGTCCGGGCGGGCCTGGAGCAGATCGCGGCCGAGCTGGCCGCGCCCCGGCTGGCGGCCGACTGCTCGGCCCTGGAACCGCACGTGGCGGGTCTGTGGGAGGCCGACCGCAGCGCGGACGGGACGGCCCAGGTGCGGCACACCGTGGGCTTCCACCGGGAGATGGTGCGGGCCGCCGGGAACAGCGTGCTGCTGCACACCTGGGAGTCCCTGGGCATCGAGGTCTTCACGGCCCTGTCCATCCGGTGGCTGGGAACCGTCCAGAAGTCCTACGCCGAGGAGCACGAGGCCCTCGTGGACGCCTTCCGCAATCAGGATCCGGAGATCGGTCTGCTCGTGAAGCGGCACGTTCTGGGATGCGCGCCGAGGGCTTGATCCAGCCGGTACAGCCCTGCGGGAGCGCCCGTCTTGCCCCGATTTACCCGGCACCGGGTGCCTGTCTTCATGGCACCCGGTGCCGACTTTCGTCGTATGGACGTTTCTTCGTCACTTTCATTTGATCGATCATCGATCAGCGGCTTACAGTCATCCGCGGACCCCACCCGGGTCCAACGACCCTGTCCTGCCCGTCAGGGATTTCTTCACCACCTCTCCTTTGTCCGGAAGGCGGCGCACACCGATGTCCGACCCCGTAGGAAAGCTTCCGAGCGAGCTCGACCAGCTCCCGGACCGCGACACCGAGGAGACCGCCGAATGGGCGGCCTCCCTCGACGCCGTCGCCAAGGCCGCCGGTACGCGCCGCGCCGAATACCTGCTCCGTCGCACCCTTCAGCACGCCGAGGCCGCCGGCCTCGCCCTGCCGAAGCTCCTCGAGACGGACTACGTCAACACCATCCCCACCGCCGCGGAGCCCGAGTTCCCCGGCGACGAGGCGATGGAAGCCCGGATCACCGCGTGGAACCGCTGGAACGCGGCCGCCATGGTGACCCGCGGCTCCAAGTACGGCGTCGGCGGCCACATCGCCACCTTCGCCTCCGCCGCGTGGCTGTACGAGACCGGCTTCCAGCACTTCTTCCGCGGGAAGGAGGCCGACGGATCGGGCGACCAGCTCTACATCCAGGGCCACGCCTCCCCCGGCATCTACGCCCGCGCCTTCCTCGACGGCCGGGTCTCCGAGCAGCAGCTCGACAACTTCCGCCAGGAGGCCGGCGGCAACGGCCTCCCGTCCTACCCGCACCCGCGGCGCCTGCCGTGGCTGTGGGAGTTCCCGACGGTCTCCATGGGCCTCGGCCCGCTCTCCGCGATCTACCAGGCGCGCTTCAACCGCTACCTGCAGAACCGGAGCATCAAGGACACCGCCAACTCGCACGTCTGGGCCTTCCTGGGCGACGGCGAGATGGACGAGCCCGAGTCGACCGCCGCCCTGGCCCTGGCCTCCCGCGAGCAGCTCGACAACCTGACCTTCGTCATCAACTGCAACCTGCAGCGCCTCGACGGTCCGGTCCGCGCGAACTTCCGCGTCGTGCAGGAGCTGGAAGCCCAGTTCCGCGGCGCCGGCTGGAACGTCATCAAGTCGCTGTGGGGCTCCGCCTGGGACGAGCTGTTCCAGCTCGACACCACGGGCGCCCTGGTACGCCGGCTGCGCGAGGTACCCGACGCGCAGTTCCAGACGTACGCGACCCGCGACGTGGCCTACATCCGCCAGCACTTCTTCGGCGCCAACGCCGAGCTCGTGCAGCTGGCCGGCGTGCTCTCCGACGCGAAGATCGCCGAGTGCTTCCACACCTCCCGCGGCGGCCACGAGCCCCGCAAGGTCTACGCCGCGTACAAGGCCGCCCTGGAACACAAGGGTGCGCCGACGGTCATCCTCGCGCAGACCGTCAAGGGCTACACGCTGGGCGCCGGGTTCGAGTCGAAGAACGCGAACCACCAGATGAAGAAGCTGACGATCGACGAGTTCAAGGACATGCGTGACCTCCTTGGCCTCCCGATCCCCGACAGCGCCTTCGCCGACGGCCAGGTCCCGTACGGCCACCCGGGCGCGAACAGCCCCGAGGTCCAGTACCTGAACGAGCGCCGCGCGGCCCTCGGCGGCCCGGCGCCGGCCCGCAAGGTCAAGCACGTGGCCCTGCCGGCTCCGGCCGACCGCTCCTTCGCCCCGCTGCTCAAGGGCTCCGGCAAGCAGGAGATGGCCACCACCATGGCCTTCGTCCGGCTCGTCAAGGACCTGATGCGGGACAAGGAGACCGGCAAGCGCTGGGTTCCGATCGTCCCCGACGAGGCCCGCACCTTCGGTATGGAGTCCCTCTTCCCGTCGGCCGGCATCTATTCGCCGCTGGGCCAGACGTACGAGCCGGTCGACCGCGACCAGCTCATGTACTACAAGGAAGCCAAGGACGGCCAGATCCTCAACGAGGGGATCACCGAGGCCGGCGCCATGGCCGACTTCATCGCCGCCTGCACGTCGTACGCGACGCACGGCGAGCCGATGATCCCGTTCTACATCTTCTACTCGATGTTCGGCTGGCAGCGCACCGCCGACCAGATGTGGCAGCTCGCCGACCAGCTCGGCAAGGGCTTCATCGTCGGCGCCACGGCCGGCCGCACCACGCTGACCGGTGAGGGCCTGCAGCACGCGGACGGCCACTCGCACCTGATCGCGTCCACGAACCCGGCGTCGCTCAACTACGACCCGGCCTTCGCGTACGAGATCGCGGTGATCGTCAAGGACGGTCTGCGCCGGATGTACGGCGAGAAGCCGGAAGACGTCTTCTACTACCTGACGGTCTACAACGAGCCGAAGCCGCAGCCCGCGATGCCCGAGGGCGTCGAGGAAGGCATCCTGCGCGGCCTGTACCGCTTCAACACGGCGGCGGACCTCGCGGAGGCGGCCCCGGCGGCCGACGCCCCGAAGATCCAGCTGATGGCCTCCGGTACGGCCATCCACTGGGCCCTCGACGCGCAGAAGCTGCTCGCCGCCGACTGGAACGTGGCCGCCGACGTCTGGTCCGCCACCTCCTGGGGCGAGCTGCGCCGCGACGCGCTGGAGTGCGACGAGGCGCTGCTGCGCGGGGAGATGCGCACCCCGTTCGTCACCCGTGCGCTGGAGGGCGTCACCAGCCCGGTGCTCGCCGTCTCCGACTGGATGCGTCAGGTCCCGGACCAGATCAGCCAGTGGGTCGAGCAGGACTACACCTCGCTGGGCACGGACGGCTTCGGCCTCTCCGACACCCGTGAGGGCGCCCGCCGCCACTTCGGTGTCGACGCCCAGTCGATCGTGGTGGCCGCGCTGGCCCAGCTCGCGCGCCGCGGCGAGGTCCCGGCGTCCTCCATCAAGGAGGCCCGGGAGCGCTACGGCCTGTAGGCCCCGGCGGCCCGGACGGCCGGCGTGACGAACGACCGTGAGGCGGTCCGCTCCTTCGGGGGCGGGCCGCCTTTCGCGTGTCGCGGCTGTGCCGTGCGGCTGCGGCCGGCCGGAGCGGGGCGAGGCCGAAGTCCGGCACCCATGCGGCCGTGCGGGGGCTTGGACCGGCCTTTCGCGGCGCATGCGGTGGCGGTGGGGGTGCGGACCCGTGATGCTTGAGCGGTGATGGACGAGACGGAGTTCTGGGAGATCGTCGACCGTACCCGCGAGGCCGCCGAGGGCGACCCCGAGGAACACGCCGAGCTGCTCGTGGAGCGGCTGGCGCAGCTCGACCCGGACTCCGTCCTGGACTTCGCCCGGCACTTCGAGTCGCGGTACAACCGGGCGTACACCTGGGACCTGTGGGGCGCGGCGTGGGTGCTGCTCGACGGGGCCAGCGACGACGCGTTCGACTACTTCCGGTGCTGGCTGATCGGCCAGGGCCGGGAGGTCTTCGAGGGCGGGGTGCACGATCCGGACCAGCTCGCGGAGCTCCTCGACGAGTTCGACGAGGAGATCGACGGGGACGGCGAGGAGCTGGGGTACGCGGCGGACGAGGCGTACGAGCAGCTGACCGGGTCGGTCGCGCCGGATCTGGGGATCCCGCTCCAGGCGGCGGAGCCGGAGGGCGCTGCGCTGGACTTCGAGAACGAAGCCGTGCTCGCGGAGCGCTTCCCCCGGCTGTGGGACCGCTTCAGGGGCTGACGGGGCCGGGCAGGATCCGAAGGAGCCGCCCTAGTAGTGCGTACCGCCGTCGATGCGGATCTCCGTGCCGGTGATGAAGGCGCCGTCCTCGGAGCCCAGCATGGCGACGACGCCGGCGACCGTCTGCGGGCCGGCGAAGCCCTGGCCGAGGGCCGGGGCGAGCTTGGCGAACAGGCTCCAGTCCGTGTCCTCCGGCAGGCCGGGGCCGGTGCCGGTGGTCATGCCGCTCTCGATGGAGCCGGGCGCGACGGCGACGAAGCGCAGCCCCTGCTTGCTGTACTCGGCGGCCAGCGCGTGGGTCATGGACTGGATGCCGCCCTTGCTGGCCGCGTAGGCGCTCATGTAGGGGTGGGCGAAGGACGCCGAGGTGGAGCTGAAGTTGACGACGACCGGCTGGTCGCCCGCCAGCAGCGCCGGGAGCGACTCGCGGATGACCAGGAAGGTACCGGTCAGGTTCACCGCGATGATCTTGTTCCAGAACTCGAGCGTGGTCGCGTGGGTGTGCGAGGAACGCAGGATGCCCGCGGCGTTGACCAGTACGTCGACGCCGCTGCCGCCGAGGGCGTCGACGGCGGCGGCGATGCCCGCCTTGACCGCGGCCTCGTCGGATATGTCGAGGACCGCGGTGGTGAGGCGGTCGGCGTGCCCGTCGGCGGCCGCCCGGTCGGCGGTGGCCTTGAGGCCGGCTTCGTTGACGTCCACGGTGTGGACGCGGCCGCCCTCGGAGAGGATGCGGTGGACGGTGGCCTGGCCGATGCCGGAGCCGCCGCCGGTGATGAGGACACGACGTCCTTCGTAACGGTTCATGGGCGGGAGCGTACTCCGGCCATGACACGTTTTGCCAGCCTGTCAAAACATGCATTCCTGTGGGCAGGCCAAGGTATCCTTCCCCCGTGAGATCCCCTCGTCCGTACTCTCCCCAGGGCGGCCCCGGAGCGCAGTCGCTGAACGAGCGCCGCAAGGCGGCCACCCAGCTCGACATCGCCCGCGCGGCCTGCGAACTCTTCGCCGAGCACGGCCCGGACGGCACCACCGCCGAGGACATCGCCCACCGCGCGGGCGTGGCGCTGCGCACGTTCTACCGCTATTTCCGCAACAAGCAGGAGGCCGTCGCCCCCCTGCTCGCGGGCGGCGGCGACGCCTGGCGCGCGCTGCTCGCCGAGGAGGACCCCGGCACCCCGCTGACCGAGGCCCTGGAGCGCGCCGTCACCCGCTCCCTCACCGCCCCCCAGGCCGTCGAGGAGGGCCTGGAGGTCACCCGCGTCCTGTTGCGCGCCGCCACGACGGACGAGGCCCTGCGGGCCGTCTGGTACCGGGTCAACCAGGACTCCGAGGAGCGCCTGGTCCCGGTCCTCGCCCGGCTCGCCGGCCCGGAGGCCGAGCCCCTCGCCGTACGCCTCCTCGCGGCGGCGGCCACGGACGCGATCCGCATCTCCCTGGAGCTGTGGTCCACCACGGACACCCCGCCCTCGGCCCCCGGTTCCCCCTCGGAACTCGCGGTTCGCTGCCTGCGCGACCTCACGGGCGCGATGCCCCTGATGCGCTGAGCCCTCCGGCGCTCAGAGGAACCGGGCCGACTTCTCCTTCAGGTGCTCCGCGAAGAAGGCGGGAGCGTCGGGCCGCATCCGGGCCAGTGCGACCATCGCCGTGACGATGACGTCGGCGACCTCCGCCTCCACATCGCTCCACGTGTGCGAGTTCCCCTTGCGGGGGTTGGTCCCCTTGGCCCCGATGACGGCCTGCGCGGCCTCGCCGAACTCCTCACCGATCTTCAGGATCTGCAGCGTGACGCTCTCCTCGTGCGCCATCCCCCGCTCCCGGTCGTGCTCGTCGAATCGCGCCCCGAGCGCCCCGATGGTCTTCCACGCGTCGTCCATCCCCCGAACGTAGCGCCACACGACGAAGCCCCGCCCCCCTCTTGAGGAAGGGGGCGGGGCTTCGTCCGATCAGTGCGTCAGCACGGCACGGCTTAGAGGTCGAAGTAGAGCTCGAACTCGTGCGGGTGCGGGCGCTGGGCGATCGGGGCGATCTCGTGGGTGCGCTTGTAGTCGATCCAGGTCTCGATCAGGTCGGGGGTGAAGACACCGCCGGCCAGGAGGTACTCGTGGTCCTCCTCGAGGGCCTTGAGGACGTCCTCGAGGCTGGTCGGGACCTGCGGGACGCTCGCGTGCTCGTCCGGGGAGAGCTCGTAGAGGTCCTTGTCGATCGGCTCCATCGGCTCGATCTTGTTCTTGACACCGTCGAGGCCGGCCAGCAGCAGGGCCGCGAACGCCAGGTACGGGTTCGAGGACGGGTCCGGGGCGCGGAACTCGACGCGCTTGGCCTTCGGGTTCGAGCCCGTGATCGGGATGCGCATCGCGGCGGAGCGGTTGCGCTGCGAGTACACCATGTTGACCGGCGCCTCGAAGCCCGGGACCAGGCGGTGGTAGGAGTTCACCGTCGGGTTGGTGAACGCCAGCAGCGACGGGGCGTGCTTGAGGATGCCGCCGATGTAGTAGCGCGCGGTGTCCGAGAGGCCCGCGTAGCCGGCCTCGTCGTAGAACAGCGGGTCGCCGTTCGCCCACAGCGACTGGTGCACGTGCATGCCCGAGCCGTTGTCACCGAAGATCGGCTTCGGCATGAAGGTCGCGGTCTTGCCGTTGCGCCAGGCGACGTTCTTCACGATGTACTTGAAGAGCATCAGGTCGTCGGCCGCGGCGAGCAGCGTGTTGAACTTGTAGTTGATCTCGGCCTGGCCACCGGTGCCGACCTCGTGGTGCTGACGCTCGACCTGGAGGCCCTGGGCGTCCAGCTCGAGGGAGATCTCGGCGCGCAGGTCGGCGAAGTGGTCGACCGGGGCTACCGGGAAGTAACCGCCCTTGTAGCGGACCTTGTAACCACGGTTGTTCTCCTCGGAGCCCGTGTTCCAGGCACCGGCCTCGGAGTCGATGTGGTAGAAGCTCTCGTTCGCGGAGGTCGCGAAGCGCACGCTGTCGAACACGTAGAACTCGGCCTCGGGGCCGAAGTACGCCGTGTCGGCGATGCCTGTGGAGGCGAGGTACGCCTCGGCCTTCTTCGCGACGTTGCGCGGGTCGCGGCTGTAGGCCTCGCCCGTGATCGGGTCGTGGATGAAGAAGTTGATGTTGAGCGTCTTGTCCTTGCGGAACGGGTCCAGGCGCGCGGTGGTGATGTCGGCGCGCAGCGCCATGTCGGACTCGTGGATCGCCTGGAAGCCGCGGATCGAGGAGCCGTCGAAGGCCAGCTCCTCGTTCGGGTCGAACGCCCGCCCCGGGATGGTGAAGTGCTGCATCACACCAGGCAGGTCGCAGAAGCGGACGTCAACGAACTTGACGTCGTTCTCCTTGATGTACTGCGTCACTTCGTCGGCGTTCTTGAACATCCAACTCCTCCTACTCCCAGCCCCGGGGCAGGGGCGGGTTTTATAGCTAGTGGTGCGTCAGTGCGGTGCCGCACGCTGACCCGACCATAAGCAGACGGGGTTTCTCAAGCATGACCCATTTGTTTCGCACAAGTTAACCAGGGTCCCGCCGGAACGGCGTCGAGCGGCACGGGTACCGTGTTCGCGTGGACAAGAGGCAAGCAATCGGATCCTGGCTCTCCGGCCCCCGCGAGGCCGCCGAGGAGATGGGTGCCGACTTCGGGTACCCCGGCAAACAGCTCGGCCTGCCGCAGCAGGGGCCCGGCTCGGTGGCCCGTTTCGGCCGCCGGCTCGGCGCCGTCGCCATCGACTGGCTGGCCTGCCAGCTCATCGCGTACAGCCTGATCACGGGCCGTGACTGGAACGGCGCGGGGAACTGGACACTGGCCGTATTCGTCACCCTGGTGGTCCTGACGGTCGGCACCGTGGGCTTTACCCCCGGGAAGCGGATCCTCGGCCTCCGAGTGGTTTCCCAGGACGGCGGGCGGCTCGGCTTCGGCCGCGTGGTGCTGCGCACCGCACTGCTCGCCCTGCTGATCCCGGCCCTCGTCTGGGACCGCGACGGCCGCGGCCTGCACGACCGCCTCACCCGTGCCGTGCAGGTCAGGATCTGAGACGAAGGACCGGAAACAGGATCGGAAGCCAGAGGGGCGGGGCCCGGCGGGGGCGGCCCGGGACGGGCGCGCGGGGGGAGGAACTAAGAGGCCGAGCCCGAGTGAGCAGGGGCGCGCGACCACAGACAAACGTCGCACGGAACGAAAACG
>NZ_JBEXPT010000016.1:0-74310 GCF_040612195.1 Streptomyces sp. NPDC006450
GCCTCGGCGGGGTGCGCCGCCGAGGCCGCGGCCCGGTCCGAAGTCCTCGTCCTGATGGTGCTGTTCGACAGCGTCCAGGGGCTGCTGGCGCAGGAGGCCGTACGGGACACCGTGCTCGTGGACGCCACCAACGCGTTCAGCGGCCCGGGCGCCGCACCCCGATCGGGAGGGGGCCGGGATCTCGGCGGCCGGGGATCCAGCGAACTCGTCGCCGAATGGTATCCGGGTACCCGGATCGTCAAATCCCTGAACACCATGCATTTCGAGACGCTCGCCGTCGCCGGCACCGCGCCGGGCCCGCGTCTGGCCCATTTCACGGCGGGCGACGACGGGAAAGCCAAGGAAATAGTCGCGGGAATCATCACGGATCTCGGATTCGCTCCCGTGGACACCGGTCCGCTGCACTCCGGAGGAATTCTCCAGCAGCCCGGCGGGCCCCTCTTCAACCGGCCGCTCACGGAAGCGCAGGCGCTGGCATGGACCTCTCACTGAACGTCAACGGAAGACCCGAGCAGTTCGCGGCCCAGCCGAACGAACTGCTCGTGGAACGGCTCCGCGACGGCCTCGGACTGACCGGCACCAAGGTCGGCTGCGACACCGGCCAGTGCGGAACCTGCGTCGTCCGGCTCGACGGCCGCTCCGTCAAGAGCTGCCTGATCCTCACCGCGGCGGCCGCCGGCTCCGCGGTGACCACCATCGAGGGGGTCACCACCCCCGGCGGTGAACTCACCGGCCTCCAGGAGGCCTTGCGGCAGGAGCACGGCACCCAGTGCGGCTTCTGCACCCCCGGGATGGTCATGGCCCTGGGCGAACTCGTCGACAGCACCGCCGACCGCGAGCCGCCCACCGAGCCCGAGATCCGCGAATGGCTCACCGGCAACCTGTGCCGCTGCACCGGCTACCACAGCGTCGTACGAGGAGTGCAGCGCGCCTGCTCCGCGGCCCGCGCGGACGCGCCGGCCCAGCCGGCCGGCGCCACCGCCGCCGCCACGTCCGGACAGGAGGGGTGAGGGAGATGACCGCAGTCACGGGGGAGACCCCGCTCCAGGGCAACGGCGTGCTCGGGCAGCCGCTGGACAGCCGTGAGGACCCGCAGCTGCTGCGCGGCGAGGCCACGTACGTGGGTGACATCGACCTGCCGGGCACCGCCCACATGGCGATCCTCGGCAGCCCCGTGGCCCACGCGAAGATCCTCTCCATCGACACCAAGGCCGCCGAGCAACTGCCCGGCGTGCTGAAGGTGGCCACCGCGGCCGACTTCACCGACGTCATGCCGCTGCCCTGCATCTGGATACCCGGCGGGGTCGAGAGCCACTTCCCGCCCCACCCCTACGGACTTCCCGGGTCCCGCCCGGTGCTGTCCGGCGACACCGTGCGCCACGTCGGCGACCCCCTCGCCGTGGTCGTCGCCGAGACCCCGCGCCAGGCCGCCGCCGCGCTCGCCGCCCTCTGCGTCGAGTACGAGCCGCTGAGCGTGGTGACCCGCGCCGACGAGGCCCTCGCCGAAGGCGCTCCGCAACTCCACGAAGCGGTCCCCGGCAACCTGAACGCGTACTGGACCTGCGGCGACAAGGACCGGACCGACGCCGCCATCGCCGCGGCCGAGGTCACCGTCGAGCTGGACCTGGTCAACCAGCGCACCATCAACAGCCCCATCGAGCCCCGCGGCGCGGTCGGCGACTACAACGCCGCCACCGGCGAGTACACGCTGTACGCCTCCACCCAGGGGCCGCACAACCACCGCTTCCTGCTGTCCGCCCTGGTCCTCGGCATCCCCTTCAACAAGCTCCGCGTCGTCGCCCCGACCGTCGGCGGCAGCTTCGGCACCAAGGGGTACCTGTACCCCGACATGCCGCTGGTCCTGCTGCTCTCCAAAGCGCTCGGCCGACCCGTGAAGTGGGTCGACACCCGCACCGGGCTGATGAACTCCACCGTCCAGGGACGCGACCACCGCCAGCACGTGACCCTGGCCGGCACCCGCGACGGCCGGATCACCGCCGTGCGCTGCACGAGCTACGCCAACCTCGGGGCCTACCCCTCCACCATCGGGCCCGGCGTCGCCACCGCCCTGATGGGCCGCTCCATCAGCGGCATGTACGACATCGACGCGGCGTTCTGCGAGGTCTACGCGGCCTTCACCAACACCGTCCCGCTCGGCGCCCAGCGCGGCAGCGGGCGCGCCGAGGCCGCGTTCCTGATGGAGCGGCTCGTGGACCGGTACGCCTCCGAGATCGGCATGGACCCGGCGGCGGTGCGCCGCAAGAACCTGGTGCCGAAGGAGAAGTTCCCGTACGACAACGGCCTGGGCTGGACCTACGACTCGGGCGACTACCAGCTCAACTTCGACCGGGCCATCGAGCTCTCGGGCTACGCCGACATGCCCGCCCGCAAGACCGAGGCCCGCGCCCGCGGCAAGCGGCTCGGCGTCGGCATCGCCTCCTACGTGGCGATCTGCGGGGTCGGCCCCTCCACCCGGATGTCCAAGGAGGGCATGCTCGGCGGAACCTGGGAGAGCGCGAACATCCGCGTCCACCCGACCGGCGAGGTCACCGTCACCGTCGGCTCCGCCTCCACCGGCCAGAGCCACGGCACCGTCTTCGCACAGGTCGCCGCCGACGAGCTCGGCATCGACCCGGCGCAGGTCCAGGTCTTCGAGGGGGACACGCACAAGGCCCCGTACGGGCAGGGCACGTACGGCTCGCGCTCCTACAGCATGGCCGCGCCGGCCATCGCCCTCACCGCCCGGAAGATCAAGAGCAAGCTGGTCAGGGCCGGAGCCGTCTTCCTCGGCGTTCCCGAGGACAAGGTCGTCTACGCGGACGGCAGGGTCTTCGAAGAGGGCAACGAGGAGAACACCAAGACCTTCGCCGAGCTGGCGATGGCCATGTGGTACGGCTGGGGGCTGCCCCCGGAGATCGAACCCGCCCTCGACGAGACCACCCACTTCGACCCCCCGGACTTCAACTACCCCTTCGGGACGCACGTCGCGGTCGTCGAGATCGACGAACTGACCGGCGAGACCGAGGTGGTGGCCTACACCGCCGTCGACGACGCGGGCAACATCGGCAACCCGAAGATCGTCCGCGGGCAGATCGAGGGCAGCATCCTGCACGGCCTCGGCCAGGCCCTCATGGAGCACGCCGAGTACGGCCCGGACGGGCAGCTCGTCAGCCGCGACCTGGGCCACTACGCGCTGCCGCGCGCCGCCGACGCGCCCTTCTTCACCCTCGACAAGACGGTCACCCCCTCCCCGCACAACCCGCTCGGAGCCAAGGGCGCGGGCGAGATCGCCACCGTGCCGCCCGCCGCCGCCGTCGTCAACGCCGTCGTCGACGCCCTGTCCGACCTGGGTGTCCGGCACATCGACATGCCCGTCACCCCCGAGAAGGTCTGGCGCCGTCTGAGAGGGGAATCCCAGTGATCCTCGCCGACTTCGACTACGTACGTCCCGTCGGCCTCGACGAGGCCCTGACCCTGCTGGCCGGCCACCCCGGCGCCCGGGTGCTGGCCGGCGGACAGAGCCTGCTGCCCGGCCTGCGCACCGGGGAGGACCGGGCCTCCCTGCTCGTCGACGTCCGCCGGCTGGAAGAGCTCCGGGGGATCGAGCGGACCCCCGCGGGGATCCGGATCGGGGCGATGACCACCCTGGCCGAACTGGCCGCGGACCCCCTGCTGCTCGCCGAGGCGCCGGAGATCGCCGCCGCGGCCCGCGCCAACGGGGACCCCCAGGTGCGCAACCTCGGCACGGCCGGCGGCAACCTCGCCGCCACCGGCCGGGCCACCGACCTGCCCGTCGCCGCCATGGCGGCCGCGGCCACGGCCGAACTCGCCGGGCCGGGCGGGGTGTCGACGCTCGACGCCGAGGAACTGGCCGCCTCCGGCGTCCCGACGGGCACCCTCATCACCGCCCTGCTCGTCCCGGCCGCCGGCGCCGCCGCCGCCTTCGAGAAGACCGCGGACCGGGCGACCCGCTACCCGGTCTGCGCTGCCGCCGTACGGATCACCCCCGACGGGCCGCGCATCGCCGTCACCGGGGCCACCGCCCGCGCACTGCGGCTGCGCGGGGTCGAAGAACGGCTCGGCGCGGGCCCGTACACCACGCAGACCGTGCTCGCGGCCTTCCGCGCCGAACCCCGGGAGCTGTTCGTCCCGGGGCGCGGCACCTCGGCCGAGTACCTCGGCCACCTCGCGGGCGTACTCACCGCCCGCGCGCTCACGAGGGCCGTGCAGGCACCCGCCTGACCGCCCACGACGGGGGAGTTGAAGCAGTGGAACCGTTGCCCACGCCAGCACGGACCGTGCCGTCCGCGACCACCGAGGGGGGCACCTCGCGTCCAGCCGCCGGCTCCGCGGGTGCATCGGGAGGCTCCGGCTTCCGGGTGGTGGGCGCGGTCCTCGTCCTGCTGATGCTCTCCTCCTCCGTCCCCTCCGCCCTCTACGTGCTCTACCAGCAGGAGTGGGGCCTGTCCTCCGGCATGATCACGGTGGTCTTCGCCCTGTACGCCGTCACCGTGCTCGCCGGGCTCCTGCTGTTCGGCTCGCTGTCCGACACCCTCGGCCGGCGGCCCGTACTCGCCGCGGG
This sequence comes from Streptomyces sp. NPDC006450, assembly GCF_040612195.1. NCBI lineage: Bacteria > Bacillati > Actinomycetota > Actinomycetes > Kitasatosporales > Streptomycetaceae > Streptomyces > Streptomyces sp. NPDC006450. Next base: position 4,583 of record NZ_JBEXPT010000016.1, read on the forward strand.
GCTGGTCCTCGCCATCGTCTCCATGGGCTTGTTCGCCGCGGCCCAGGGAGCCGGCCTGCTGCTCGCCGCCCGCGCCGTGCAAGGGCTGGCGGTGGGGCTGGCCACCGGGGCCATGGGCGCCGCCCTGCTGGAACTCGGCCCCAGCTCCCGTCCGGCACGCGGCGCCCAGGTCAACAGCGCCGGCCCGACCGTCGGCATCGGCCTCGGTGGCCTCGGGGCCGGACTGCTCGTGCAGTACGCGCCCGCGCCGACCGTCCTGACCTACCTGCTGCTCGTCGGGGCCTTCGCGGCCTGTCTGGTCGGCGTGGCCCGGATGGCGGAGAGCGCCCCCGGGCGGGCGGCCGGGACCGGTGGGCGGCTGAAGATCGCCCCGCACCGGATCCACATCCCCGCCGCGGCGCGCGGCCGCTTCGCCGTGCTGATCCTGACCATCGTGGCCGTCTGGTCGGTCGGCGGCTTCTACCTCTCGCTCGGCCCGCACCTGGCCCTCTCCCTGCTCCGGAGCACCAACTACCTCGTCGGCGGAGCCACCGTGGCCCTCCTCGCCGGCGCCGCCACCGCCGCCCAGCTCCTGCTGGGCCGCACCGAAGCCCTGCGCACCGCCGTCCTCGGCCTGTTCGGCCTGCTCGGCGGGCTGGCCCTGGTGCTCCTCGCGCTCGGGCTGGGCTCGGCCCCCGTCTTCCTCGCGGCCACCGCCGTCCTCGGAGCCGGCTGGGGCGCCGCCTTCCTCGGCTCCTTCCGCGCGCTGAGCGCACTGGCCGAGCCCGCACACCGGGGCGAACTGACCGCCGCCGTCTACGTGTTCGCGTACCTCGCGATGAGCGTGCCGGCGGTGCTCGCCGGACTGCTCACCAACATCCACGGGCTGCACCGCACCTCGGTCGGCTTCATGGCCACCGTCGCCGCCGTGTGCGTGCTCGCCCTGCTCGCCACCCTGCGGCTGGCCGCCCGGAACAGGACGGAAGGGAGCACCGCATGACGGCGACCCCGAACACCGCCGCACTGCGCACCGCCCTGCGCGGGCTGGAGATCTTCGAGAGCCTCACCGAGGAGCAGCTGGACTGGCTGGTGTCGGTCTCCGAACCCCGGGTGCTCGCCGACGGTGAGGTCCTCTTCCGGGACGGGGAGGAGGCCAGGGGCTTCCACGTCCTGCTCTCCGGGGGCCTCGTGGTGACCAAGGTCGTCGACGGCCGCGAGGAGGTCCTGACCCGCCACTCCACCGAGGAGGAGAGCGCCGCCGCCGAGGGCCACGACGGCAAACCTTCGGCCGCGCACCGGTTCACCGGTGAACTGCCGCTGCTGACCGACGGGTCGTACGTGGCCACGGCCGCGGCGAGCGGGCCGGCCACCACCGTGGTGGCGTACGCGAAGCCGGTCTTCTTCGAGATGCTGACCCGCTGCCACGGGGTGGCCGCCGTACTGATCCCCGTGCTGGCCTGGCGCATCAAGTCCTCCGAGGTCCAGGCCCGCAAACGGGCCACCGTCGAAGCCCTGGGCACCCTGGCGGCGGGTCTCGCGCACGAGCTGAACAACCCCGCGGCCGCCGTGGCCCGCGCCGCGCAGGAACTGGCGCCCGCGCTGGACCATCTCACCCGGACCGCCCAGACCTGGGGCGCGGCCGCCACGGACGCCGAGCGCTCCGTGTTCGACCGGCTCGCCGCCGAACTGGACAAGGTGGCACCGCCGTTGGTCACGGACCCGCTGGACCAGGCGGACGCGGAGGAGCAGATCGCCGACTGGGCCGAGGAAGCCGGCGCGGAGCGGGCGGGGCTGCTCGCCTCGGGGGTCTGCGACCTCGGACTGGACCTGGGCGGGCTGCTGGAGCGGCTGGAGGGGGTCGGTGAGCCGGCCCTGCCCGCGGCCCTGGACCACCTGGCGGCCCTTCTGGAGATCCGCTCGCTCGCCGCCGAGCTGCGGGCGGCCGGTCCGCGGATCTCGCAACTGGTGTCGGCCACCCGGGATTACGCCAATCTCGACCGGGCCCCCGAGCAGCGCTTCGCGGTCACCGACGGACTGGAGAACACGCTGGTCGTACTGCGTGCCAAGCTCGCCGGAATCGGGATCGTGCGCGCGTACGAAGCGGACCTGCCCGAACTGACGGGCTACCCGGGCGAGCTGAACCAGGTGTGGACCAACCTGGTCGACAACGCGGCCGCCGCCATGGAAGGCGCCGGAACCCTGACCCTGCGCGTCCGGGTCGAGGGCGTCTGCATGGTGGTGGAGATCGCCGACACCGGCTCGGGCATTCCCGGGGAATCCCTGCCGAGGATCTTCGAACCCTTCTACACGACCAAGGACGTGGGGAAGGGGACCGGTCTCGGTCTGCACCTCAGCTATCGCATCGTGACCCAGCGCCACCACGGTTCGATCACGGCCCGCTCGCGCCCGGGGGAGACCCGGATGACCGTACGGCTGCCGCTGTCCGGTCCCACCGACTCCACCGTCCCCATCCATCCATCCCCATCGAAGAGTTGAAAGGGAGTCGACATGCCCAAGTACGACATCTCCACGCTGCACCCGGTGTTCGTCCGGCAGATGGACGCGATCGCCGCCCTGGACATCGAGGCGGTCATGAAGAACTACACCGACGACGCCGTGCTGTTGCGCTTCGAGGGCGTATCCGTCGGCATCGACGCGGTGCGTGAGACGTTCACCGGTTACCTGACGGTGAAGCCCGCCCTCGTGGAGCTGCAGGAGTACGTCGAAACCGACGACACGATCTTCTACCGGGCGATCATGAGCCTGAACGGTGAACCGGAGCACGCGTTCGGGACGCTCGTCGTGCGCGATGGCCGAATCTGGCGGCAAACTGCGGGCTTTGGCAGCTGATTGCCGAAATCTGGGTAGCGTGTGCGGGGAGGGTGGGGATGCACACCCTCCCCGCATGTGCCACAGCCGTAGATATATGCAAGAAGCGTGAAGGGGAGGGCATGGAAACGGAAACCGGCCGGGTCGAGGCATTCAGTGACGGTGTATTCGCGGTCATCATCACGATCCTCGTCCTGGAATTGAAAGTTCCGGAAGAAACCGGGTCTGAGTTCTGGCACGGAGTACGGGAACAGTGGCCGCATTACGCCGCCTATGTGGTGAGTTTCCTCATCATCGGTGTGATGTGGGTCAACCACCACACCATCTTCAGTCACATCAAGCGGGTCGACCGCCCTTTGCTGTTCCTGAATCTCCTGGTGCTGATGGTGGTGTCGGTGGTCCCGTACACCACCAATGTGCTCGCCGAACACCTCATGGAAGAAGGGGGATCGGCCAACGCGGCGGCCGTCCTCTACAGCCTCGTCACCGTGGCCTACGCCTTGGCGTTCATGGCCTTCTGGTGGTACGTCACCCGGGTCGGACACCTCTTCCACGACCAAGTGGACAAGGACGGCGCCCGAGCCACCAGGGTCCGTTTCGGTCTGGGTGCCGTCGCCTACCCCTGCACCGTCGCCCTGGCGTTCTTCTCCGCTCCGCTCACTCTCGTCGCCCACTTCCTGATCGCGCTCTACTATGCGGCGAACCAGATCCCCATCCCCCTCGTGGTAGAAGAAGAGCGGCTCGAATCTGTCAGCGACCTCAGGAAGTAGCCGTCGGGACCTACGGCCGTTCTCCGCGGTCAAGTAGGGTAATGGATCTAGCTGGTCGCGGGGGAGGCCCAGATGGCTCGCGTAGTCCTGCCGGAGGAGTCCACGAAGGAAATCTCCGAATTGATCGATGTTCTGATCTCGCTCTTCTTCGAGTCGTTACCCCGGCGGGACCAGCGAAACTGGGCCCGCGTATACCTGAACGGCCTGGTGCGGACCAACGGCAAGAAAACAATTCGTAACATCGCCGGAACCGGGGCCAGTTCCGTCGAGCAGAGCCTGCAGCAGTTCATCAGCAAATCCCCCTGGGACTGGACCCCCGTCCGCCGCTCCCTCGCCCAGCACCTGGAACGCACCGCGCAGCGCCCGCTGGCCTGGGTGGTGCAGCCCATGGTCATCGAGAAGGCCGGGGACCGATCGGTCGGTGTGGGACGGCAGTTCGTCCCCCAGCTGGGCCGCACCGCCAACTGCCAGCAGGCCAGCGGCATCTGGCTCACCTCAAGCGATGCCGGCTTCCCCGTCGAATGGACCCTCACCCTCCCCGGGCCCTGGACGGCGGAGCTCCTGCGACGCCGGCGGGCCGGGATCCCCGACACGGCCCGCTCGCTCACCCCCGCCCAGGACGCGGTACACGCGGTCCAGCGGATGGCCGCCACCTGGCAACTCCAGCGCAGGCCCGTGGTGATGGAAGTATCCAACAGCGAACTGCCGCAGTGCATCGAGTCGTTCGCCATGCAGGACATCCCCTTCGTATTCAAAGTGGACGGCACCCTGCCCGTCTCCTTCGGCGGGGCGGGACGGCACAAGCCCGGCCCGCACACCGCGCCCGCCCGCGAGCTCATCGACTCCCTGCGCTCCCAGCGGCGCGTCGTCGAATGGACCCGGCACGGCCGCGCCGAGGGGGCGGTCACCCTGCTCACCTCGGCCGCCATCGTGGCCACCCCCGGTGAGGACCGCCTCGTGCCGGCCCCGCCCGTGCCGCTGCTGCTCGTCGGTGCCTGGACCGAGGCGGCCCTGCTGCCCTCGGAGTTCTGGATCACCAACATCGGGGACCGGCCGCTCGCGCAGCTCTTCCTCCTCGCCAAACTCACCGACCGGGTCGCGCTCGACTTCGCCGAGGTCTGCGAGCCCGCCGGAATCCGGGACTTCGAGGGCCGCTCCTTCCGCGGCTGGCACCACCACGCCACCCTCGCCAGCGTCGCCCACGCCGCGATGCTGCTCGGCGCGCGCGGACGGGGCCCCCACCCCTCACCCCCCGAGCCGTACCCCGGCCCGGTCCGCAGCGCCCCCACGCGTACGGTGACCGCCGCCCACACGGCCGCGCACACCGCTGCCCACACCGCCGGAACCCCGTCGCTGCCGCCGAGACCGGTCATCCCCGGGCAGAGCCCGCGCCGCGAGTACATCCGCTGATGCTCGACATCGCCGAAGAGCTACGCGCGTGGTGCGCCGCCGGACGGGACTTCGCCCTGGCCACCGTGGTCGCCGTCAGCGGAAGCGCGCCGCGCGGTCCGGGCGCCTCCCTCGCCGTGGACACCGGGGGCACCGCGCTCGGATCCCTCTCGGGGGGCTGCGTGGAATCCGCCGTGCACGAGCTGTGCCTGGAGGCGATCACCTCCGGGCACGGCGGCGTGCACCGCTTCGGATACAGCGACGACGACGCCTTCGCGGTGGGGCTGACCTGCGGGGGAGTCCTCGACGTCCTGATCACGCCGGTGCGCCGGCACGACCCGGTGCGGCCCGTCATCGGGGCGGTGCTCGACGCGGCCTGCGCCGGCGCCCGCTCCGCGCTGGGCCGGGTGGTCTGCGGGCCGCCGGAACAGGTGGGCCGGGCCATCGCCGTGCACGCGGACGGTTCCTACGAGGGCCGCCTCGGCGGGGGCGCCGAGCTGGACCGAGCCGCCGCTGAGCGGGTCCGGGGCTGGCTGGCGGCCGGCCGCACCGGCACCGCCGAGCTGGGCACGGCGGGCGGGCTGTGCGGGCAGCCCGTGACCCTGCTGGTCGAATCGGCCGCCGAGCCGCCCCGGCTGCTGGTCTACGGGGCCATCGACTTCGCCGCCGCCCTCACCCGGATCGGCGCCTTCCTGGGCTACCGGGTCACGGTCTGCGACGCCCGGCCCGTCTTCGTGACGGCCGCCCGGTTCCCCGACGCCGACGAGGTGGTCGTGGACTGGCCGCACCGGCACCTGGCCGCGGAATGGGAGGCGGGCCGGCTGGATTCCCGTACGGCCGTGTGCGTCCTGACCCACGACGCCAAGTTCGACGTCCCGCTGCTGACGCTCGCGCTGCGGCTGCCGCTCGGGTACGTGGGGGCCATGGGCTCGCGCCGCACCCACGAGGAGCGGGCGCGGCGGTTGCGCGCGGAGGGCGTGGAGGCTGCCGCGCTGGCCCGGCTGCGCTCGCCGATCGGCCTGGACCTCGGCGGGCGGACCCCCGAGGAGACCGCACTCGCCATCGCCGCCGAGTTCACGGCCGTCCGGTACGGGAAGGGCGGCGGCAGCGGCGGCAGGAGTGGTGCCGGCGTCGGCGGAACGATTCTCCCGCTGGCCTGGAGCCACGGTCCCGTCCATCACCGGGCGGCGGACCCGCCGGCGCCCGACCGGAGGGCCAAAGTCCCGTAGGAAGCGACCATTCGGCCCCACATGTCCTGGACGATCGGCCGGGGCGGTGTGAACTCCTGGTCGTGTGAGAATGAAGTACGTGCGTTCCTCGACTGCCCTGTCGGGGTCACCTCCGAACGACTGGGATGTTCAGCACGTGCGTTTTCTCAATGACCTGAAGCCGCCGTACGACCTGACGTACGACGATGTGTTCATGGTGCCGAGCCGCTCCGCGGTCGGTTCCCGCCAGGGCGTCGACCTTTCCGCGCCTGACGACACCGGCACCACCATTCCGCTGGTCGTGGCCAACATGACCGCCATCGCAGGCCGCCGGATGGCCGAGACGGTCGCCCGCCGCGGCGGCATCGTCGTCATCCCGCAGGACATCCCGATCGACGTCGTCACCGACGTGATCTCCTGGGTGAAGACCCGCCACCTCGTGCTCGACACCCCGATCACGCTGGCCCCCACCCAGACCGTCGCCGACGCGCTGTCCCTGCTGCCCAAGCGCGCGCACGGCGCCGGCGTGGTCGTCGACGCGGACGGCCGCCCGGTGGGCGTCGTCACCGACCACGACCTGACCGGCGTGGACCGCTTCACCCAGCTCTCCGAGGTCATGTCGAAGGAGCTCCTGCTCATCGACGCCGACATCGACCCCCGCGAGGCCTTCACCAAGCTCGACGCCGGCCACCGCAAGCTGGCCCCCGCCGTCGACCAGGACGGCAAGCTCGTCGGCATCCTCACCCGCAAGGCCGCGCTGCGCGCGACCCTGTACACCCCCGCCACCGACGCCAACGGCAAGCTGCGCATCGCCGCCGCCGTCGGCATCAACGGCGACTTCGTCGCCAAGGCCAAGCAGCTGCTCGACGCGGGCGTGGACACGCTCGTCATCGACACCGCGCACGGCCACCAGGAATCGATGATCAACGCGATCAAGGCCGTCCGCGCCCTTGACCCGCAGGTCCCGATCGTCGCCGGCAACATCGTCGCCGCCGAGGGCGTCAAGGACCTGATCGACGCCGGTGCCGACATCATCAAGGTCGGTGTGGGCCCCGGCGCCATGTGCACCACCCGCATGATGACCGGCGTGGGCCGCCCGCAGTTCTCCGCGGTGCTGGAGTGCGCGGCCGAGGCGAAGAAGTACGGCAAGCACGTCTGGGCCGACGGCGGCGTCCGTCACCCGCGCGACGTCGCGATGGCGCTGGCCGCCGGTGCGTCCAACGTCATGATTGGCTCCTGGTTCGCCGGTACGTACGAGTCCCCGGGCGACCTGCAGCAGTCGGCCGACGGCCGCCTGTACAAGGAGTCCTTCGGCATGGCCTCCGCGCGCGCGGTCCAGAACCGCACCTCGGAGGAGTCCTCCTACGACCGCGCCCGCAAGGGCCTCTTCGAGGAGGGCATCTCCACCTCGCGGATGTTCCTGGACCCGGCCCGTCCGGGCGTCGAGGACCTGATCGACTCGATCATCGCGGGCGTCCGCTCCTCCTGCACCTACGCCGGTGCCGCCTCCCTCGCGGAGTTCGAGGAGAAGGCCGTCGTCGGCATCCAGTCCGCCGCGGGCTACGCCGAGGGCAAGCCGCTGCACGCCAGCTGGAGCTAGTCGCGCCTCACCACTGCGCCGGGGTCCCCGTGGGGGCCCCGGCGCAGTGCTGTCCGGCCCCCGGCACCCGTGCCCCGCGACCGCGGACCGCGCCCGGGGGACCGACGGGCGGGGGCAGATGTCCGGTGCCACGCTGGTCGTATCCGATCCGCGAAAGGCAGTCGTCATGATCACCACTGACTTCGTCCCCGGCTCCCCCTGCTGGCTCGACCTCGGCGCACCCGACGTCCCCGCCGCCGCGGCCTTCTACGGCGCCGTCCTCGGGTGGGACTACGAGTCCATGAGCCCGGGGGAGGGCGAGGGGGAGGACATGGAAGGCGGCATGTTCCGGAAGGACGGCAAGATCGTCGCCGGGCTGGGCAAGCTCACCGAGGAGGGGGCCCGCCCGGCCTGGATGATCTACTACAGCGTCCCCGACGCCGAGGCCACGACCCGCGCCGTTCAGGGCGCCGGCGGCACCGTGCGCGTGGAGCCGAGGAAGCTCGACGAGTGGGGCACGATGGCGCAGTACAGCGACCCGCTCGGCGGCCAGTTCGCCGTCTGGCAGCCCGGTGAGAACAAGGGCGTCGACCTCGTGGACCAGCCGGGATCCCTGTCCTGGACCGAGCTGTACACGAGCGACGCCGCGGCGGCCCGGGAGTTCTACGGGAGCCTCTTCGGCTGGCAGTTCAGCGACATGCCGATGCCGGGCGGCGAAGGCACGTACACCCTGATCACCCCCGCCGGGCAGCCCGAGGGACGCATGCAGGGCGGCCTCATGGAGCTCTCCGCGGAGGACCTCGCCGTCGCGGGCGGAAGGCCGTACTGGCACCCGGTCTTCCACGTCCCCGACTGCGACGCGGCCGTCGCCGAGGTCACCGCGCGCGGCGGCAGCGTACAGATGGGGCCCGCGGACGCCGAAGGCGTCGGCCGTCTGGCCGTCTGCCTCGACCCGTCGAACGCCGACTTCGTGGTGCTGAACCCGTCCCAGGACTGAGCGCTGTCCCTGCCCGGACCTGTCCCTTCCGCCTCTCCTTCCGCCTCCCCCTTCCACCCGGCCCCGCTGACCGTCCGCCCGGACGGCGCCGGGGCCGCTCGTGTGCCGCCCGCCGCAGCGCCCGAGCGGCGACGACCGTTCACCGACGGGGGGCGACCGGTGGGCGCAGGGCGCGGCGGGATACGTCAGACGGCGGATAACTCCGCGCGCACGCTCCGGCACGCTCAGGGCATCCCGACCCGGAGGGGGAGCCCATGCCGCACACGTCCATGCCGCACATGACGTCCATGCCGCCCGTGCCGCCCGTGCCGGCGAATGCCGGCACCGTCACGGTCACCCGCCGCCGCACCGACGCGCACGCCCTCGCCCGGCTGGAGAGGGAACACGGCAAGGCGCTCCACGGATTCCTCCTCGGCCTCACCTTCGGTGACCGCCACCGGGCCGAGGACCTCGTCCAGGAGACCCTGTTCCGGGCCTGGAAGCACCCCGAGGCCCTGGAGAACGGCGCCCACGCCTCCATGAGGCCCTGGCTGTACACCGTCGCCCGGCGCGTGGCCATCGACGCCCGCCGGGCCCGGCTGTCGCGCCCCGCCGAGGTCGCGCCCGACGGGCTGGAGCAGGCGCCGGCCGACGAGGACCGCACCGAGCGGTCCGTCGCGGTCCTCGACGTCCGCGAGGCCCTGCGACTACTCAGCCCCGACCACCGGGCCGTGCTCCTGCTCATCTATTTCCGCGGGGCCAGCGTCTGCGAGGCCGCCGAAGCGCTCGGGGTGCCCGCCGGTACGGTCAAATCCCGTACGTACTACGCCCTGCGGGCCCTGCGCTCCCTCCTGCCCGGCTACGATGACGGCCACCTCCGCGCGTGAGCGGACCTCCAGCTTCGCCAGGATGTGCGAGACGTGGGTCTGCACGGTCCGGCGGGACAGGAACAGCGCCGAGGCGATCTCGGGGTTCGTCCGGCCCCGCGCGACCAGCAGCGCCACCTTCAACTCCGCCGGAGTCAGCGCCTCCCACCCCCGCGCGGGCCTGCGCCGCGCCGCCCGGCTGCCCCGCCGCACACCCAGGCTCCGCAGCCGGGCGTCGGCCCGGGCGATGTCCCACCGGGCGCCGAGGAGCTCGTACGAGGCCACCGCGCCGGTCAGCGCCGACCGTGCGCCCGGCAGGTCCCCGTGCCAGGCCCGGGCCACCGCCAGGTCCTCCCGGATCTGGCCCGCCACCAGCCCGCCCCGCGCCAGCGCCGCCGCCTCCGCCAGCAGCTCCGGGTCCTGCGCGAACAGCCCGCGGCAGCGCAGCAGCGCCAGCGCCGGACCCGGCTGCTCCGGCAGGGTCGCCGCCGTGCGGGCGCAGGCGGCCACCGCCGACCGGGCCGCGGCGGTGTCCCGGTCCTCCAGCGCGTGCCGGACGGCCTCCGACAGGGCCCAGGGACGGTCGAAGGCCACCGCCTCGTCCACCCCGTCCTCCAGTGCGGGCAGCAGCGCCTCCAGCGCCTCGCGGGGACGCCCGTCGCGCTCCGCCAGCAGGGCGCGGGCCAGCAGGACGTGCGCGCTGTGTCTCCGGCCCGCCGGGAGCTCGTACGCGTCCGGGCCCAGCCGTTCCAACTCCGCCCGGGCGGCATCCTGTTCGCCTCGGTGGCCCAGCATCAGGGCGCGCAGCCCGTGGGTCAGCACCGGCAGCCAGCCGTCCGAGACGGGCATGCCCTCCGCCCGGGCGAGACCGGCCAGCGCGGCGTCCCAGTCTCCGAGCCGGTAGCGGAGATCGGCCAGCAGCGCCTCCGTGACCACGAGCCGGCCCGTCGAACCGGTCCGGGACGCCAGGTGCCGGGCCTCGCTCAGCGCCGCCGCGGCGGCGTGCGGCTCGTCGAACCGCAGGTGCCCCTCGGCCTGGTTGGCGAGCAGCAGCAGACGCATGTCGTTGGCGGCCGGGCTGCGGCGGGCGTGCGCGATCCCGGCCGCCACGTGCCGCAGCGACTCCCGGCCCCTGTTCAGATGGAACAGCGCGAACGCCATGGCGTGTTCGGCCTCCGCGCCGCAGAGCGGATCGTCGAGCAGCCGCGCCCGGGCGACCAGCGGCCCGGCGAGCGCGTACGCCTCCTCCGGCCGGTGCAGATCGGCCAGCGCCAGGACCCGGCACGCCTCCAGGCGCAACCGCAGTCCCGCGAAGGGCGCCTCCTCGGGCAGCACGTCCTCGGGCAGCACCGCCTCGGCCAGCGCCTCCTCGGTGACCTCCAGGGACCGGGCCATGTCCCCCTGGATCATCAGCGCCGAGACCAGCTTGAAGGCGAGCGCGGCCCGCCGTCCGGGATCCCGCGCCTGCTCCCGCAGCGTCCGGAGCAGCTCCACCGACTCGGGCCGGCGCAGCATCAGCGCGGCATCGGCGAGGCCGTCCTCCAGGGCCTCCCGGTACGGACTCCCGGTCCGGTCGGGGGACGGGTCGCGGGACCGGCCGGGGATCCGGTCCGCACCCTGCTCCCGGCTCCGCCCCGTGTCGTGCCGCGTGCGGTCTCCCGCGTCGTGTCCCGAGTCGTGCCGCTCATCGGGTCCCGGGGGTGATCCCGGGCCCTGCCCCGTGCTCTGCTCCACGGCCCGGCGCAGCAGGGCGGCCGCCGTCTCGGGCGCCGCCGCGATCAGGGCCTGCGCCGACTCCGCGGTCCACCGCACCGCCCACGGGTCCAGCGCCCCGCCGGCGAGCAGCTGTCCCGCGGTCCGGGCGGGATCGAGTCCGGCCCCGGCGAACGCCCGGGCGGCGTCCTGGTGGAGGACCGTGCGGGCCGCCCGCGGCAGCTCCGCGTACAGGGCCAGCCGCACGGCCGGCTGCCGGAACCGCAAGCCGTCACCGCCGGCCGGTTCCAGTATTCCGGTCAGGAGGGGTGCTTCCAGGTCCGCGAGCAGCTCCCGGACGGGGAGCGTCCGTACGAGGGCCAGCTCGCGCGCCGTGAAGGCTGGTCCGAGCAGGGCGGCGTGCCGGAGCGTGGCCAGGGCCGCCGGGGGGAGCCGGCTCGGCTCGCGGGTCGCCGTCTCCGGTGGCGTCGGCAAGTCCCCTACGGGGATCGTCAGTTCGGCGGAGTCCGCACGGACTTCGATGAGGCCCGACCAGTGCGCGAGCAGCTCCCGCAGCAGCCGGGGATTGCCGCCCGCCTGCCCGGCTGCCTCCCGCAGCCGGGGGCCGGGCGCCGCACCCAGCGCCTCCCGGACCAGCGCGGCCGACTCCGCCCCCGTCAGCGGCTCCAGCCGGAGCGTCCGCCCGCCCGGCCCACCGCCCAGGGAGGCGCACAGCTCCTCCACCTCCGCCCGCCGGGGCAGCCGCCGCCGGGCCGTGAGCAGCAGCAGCGGCAGCCGCTGCGCGGCCCGTGCGAGGTGCCGCCACAGCAGGAGGGAGGCCGGATCCGCCCACTGGAGGTCGTCCAGGGCCAGGAGCAGCGGCCGCCGTGCGCACCACTCCTCCACGTCGGCGGCCAGCAGGTCCACGGCCGCCAGCAGCGCCCCGCCGGGCTCCGCCGACCGGGAGGCTTCCCGCAGCAGGGCGAGCGCCCGCGCCCGTCCGGGGCCGGACGGGTGCAGGCAGTCCAGCGCCGCGCGCAGCGGAAGCCCGGTGCCCAGTGCCTCGGCCGCCCCGTACCGCACGCGGCAGCCGAGCCCGGCCGCCTGGGCCAGCGCCTCGCGCAGGAAGGCGGTACGGCCGGCGCCCGGCTCCCCTTCCACGATCAGGCAGGCTCCGCCGCCCTCCGCACCCGCCCGCACCCATGTCCGCAACGCCTCACGGCACTCCGCGCGGTGCTGTTCTCGCCCGACCCGCACGTCGGCGATCCCTCCGGTCGTTCGCGCCCCCTCCAGGATGGCAGCTCACGGTCCGGTCAGCGCCGGGGAATTCGGCCAGGTGGGGCCGAACTGTGCACCCCCGCACGGTATTTGGGAATCCGCACCGTTATCTTCATGCCCGCGCCCACGCCCGTTTCGATGACGAGCCCGTGGCCGTCCCCGTAGACCTGGCGCAGCCGCTCGTCCACATTGGTCAGTCCGATGCCCGATGAGGAGCCCGCGTGCTCCCCGGCCAGGATCCGGCGCAGCAGCGCCGGATCCATCCCGACGCCGTTGTCCTCGATGGTGATCAGTGCCTCCGCGCCCGCGTCCCGGGCAGCGATGGTGATCCTGCACTCCTCGGTGGAATCCTCCAGCCCGTGCTTGACCGCGTTCTCCACCAGCGGCTGCAGGCACAGGAACGGCAGTGCCACCGGCAGTACCTCGGGCGCCACCTGCAAGGTCAGCTTGAGGCGCTCCCCGAACCGGGCGCCGGCCAGCGCCAGGTACTGCTCGATGGACCGCAGCTCCTCGGCCAGCGTGGTGAACTCCCCGTGCCGCCGGAAGGAGTAGCGGGTGAAGTCCGCGAACTCCAGCAGCAGGTCCCGGGCCCGCTCCGGATCGGTCCGCACGAACGAGGCGATCGCGGCGAGGGAGTTGAAGATGAAGTGCGGGGAGATCTGCGCGCGCAGCGCCTTGATCTCGGCCTCCATCAGCCGGGTCCGCGATCGGTCCAGCTCGGACAGCTCCAGCTGTACGGAGACCCAGCGCGCGACCTCGGTGGCGGCCCGCACCAGCACCGCCGACTCCCGTGACCCGTAGGCGACCAGCGCGCCCAGCATTCCGTCCTCGCCGGTCAGCGGCGCTACCACGGCCCACTTGAGGGGGCAGTCGGGCCGCTCGCACTCGGTGCGCACGCTCTGGCTGCGCCCCGAGTCCAGCATCACCGCGACCCGGGCCATCGCCCGGCGCTCGTGGTGGTCGGCGCCCGGGCCGTCCCAGGCGAGGACGCGCTCGCGGTCCGTCAGGCACAGGGCCTCGGTGCCGAGGAGGGAGCGCAGGCGCCGGGCGGCCTTGCGGGCGGCGTCCTCGGTGAGGCCCGCGCGCAGCGGGGGAGCGGCGAGGGAGGCGGTGTGCAGGGTGTGGAAGGTGGCCCGTTCGACGGGGGTGCCGAGGTCGAGGCCGAGGGCGCGCTCGTCCTGCCGGGCATGCCACCGGCCGCCGGCCCAGCCGAGGCCGAGCAGCAGCACCCCGCCGGCCGCGACGAGCAGCGAGAGCAGTGCTCCGGTCATGGTGTGCCGTCCTTGGTCGAGAGCAGTGCTCCGGTCACGGTCTGCCGCCTCTGATCGAGAGCGGTGCTCCGCTCACAGAGCACCGCCCTTTCCGACGCCACCGCCGCCGGCCGCACCCGCGGGGGCCGGCTCCGACACCGCCTCCGGCAGGTGCAGCCGGGCCAGCGTCGCCGCCGTGCCCGGCGGGATCCGCCCGCGCGTACCCAGCGACACCACCACCATCGTCAGGAAGCCCAGCGGGACCGACCACACCGCCGGCCACGCCAGCAGCGTGTTCGCCCACCCCGCCGGTGCCAGCCCGGCCCGCGTCGCCAGCACCGCGCTCAGCGCTGCCCCGCCCCCCGTCACGAGCCCGGCCACCGCCCCCGGCGGGGTCAGCCCGCGCCACCAGATCCCCAGCACCAGCAGCGGACAGAACGAGGACGCCGACACCGCGAAGGCCAGCCCCACCGCGTCCGCCACCGGCACTTCCGTCACCATCGCGCTCCCCGCCAGCGGCACCAGGATCGCCACCAGCACGGCGACGCGGAAACTGCGCACCCCGCGCGCCGGCAGCACGTCCTGGTGCAGCACCCCCGCCACCGCCATCGTCAGCCCCGAGGCCGTGGACAGGAACGCCGCGAACGCGCCCCCCGCCAGCAACGCCCCCAGCAGCTCCCCGGCGAGTCCGCCCACCACCCGGGCCGGCAGCACCAGCACCGCCGCGTCCGCCTCCCCGGTCAGGGCCAGCTCCGGCGTGTAGATCCGGCCCAGCGTCCCGTACACCGGCGGCAGCAGGTAGAAGGCGCCGACCAGTCCGAGCACCACCAGCGTGGTGCGCCGCGCCGCCCGCCCGTTCGGGCTCGTGTAGAAGCGCACCGCCACGTGCGGCAGCCCCATGGTCCCGAGGAAGGTGGCCAGGATCAGCCCGTACGTCGCGTACAGCCGCAGCTCCGGCCGGTCCCCGGACAGCGGCTCCGACCAGCTCGACACGCCCGGTCCGGCCTCCGCCCGGCTCTGCGGCACCGCGGAGTGCGGGGCGAACTCCAGCCGCGCGTGCGCCCGTACGGAATGCTGCCCGGCGCCGAGGGTCACGGACTGCCCCGTGTACGCCCGCCCGTCCACCTGTCCGGTGACCGTCACCGTCAGCGGCGCGTCCAGGGACAGCCGTACGTCCTCGGCCAGCGTGACGGCGGTGTGCTCGCGGAACACGGCCGGGGCGTCGAAGGAGGCACGCGGAGCGCCGTCCCCGGCCCAGGCCGCCAGCAGGAAGAACGCGGGCACCAGCAGGGCGGTGAGCTTCAGCCAGTACTGGAAGGCCTGCACGAAGGTGATGGACCGCATCCCGCCGGCCGCCACGGCCGCCGTCACCACACCGGCGACGACCACCCCGCCCACCCAGTGCGGGGCGCCGGTCAGGATCTCCAGGGTCAGCCCCGCGCCCTGGAGCTGCGGCAACAGGTACAGCCAGCCGACGCCGAGCACGAACAGCACCGCGATCCGGCGCACCGCCTGAGATTCGAGCCGGGCCTCGGCGAAGTCGGGCAGCGTGTAGGCGCCCGAGCGCCGCAGCGGGGCCGCCACCAGCACCAGCAGCACCAGGTACCCGGCGGTGTAGCCCACCGGATACCAGAGCATCTGCGGCCCCTGGAGCAGCACCAGCCCGGCCACGCCGAGGAAGGAGGCCGCCGAGAGGTACTCGCCGCCGATGGCCGCCGCGTTGAGGCGCGGGCCGACCGTGCGCGAAGCCACGTAGAAGTCCGAGGTGGTCCGGGATATCCGCAGGCCCAGCGAGCCGACCAGCACCGTGACCAGGACGACGACGGCGACCGCGGTCAGCGCGTACGTCTGGTTCACCGGCGGGTCCTTCGGCTGCGGCGCGGGCGCGGCCCTGCGCGGGTGGCGGGTCCCGGTCGTGCCTCGGGTCCCGGTCGTGTGTCGGGGTCCGGGGAGTCTACGCACGCGTCCGGACCGGGCAACAGGCCCTCTCGCAGGTCAGGCCGGATCCGGCTCAGCGGGCCGGATCGCGGTGCTCCGCGCAGTCCCGCAGGGCGATCTCCAGTTCCACGTAGGACTCCTCGGCGCGCCGGAAGGCCAGCGTCAGCGCCGCCTCGGCCCGGGGCGGCAGGTGTCCGTACACGCCCTCCTGGGCCTCGTACAGTACGTCGGCCCAGCGCGCGGCCGCGCTCCGCAGGCGGGCCAGCAGCACCTCGGCCTCGGCGGGACCGGCGGGACGGATGCGGGGGAGTCCGGTCAATGCGTCGAGCAGCGCCTGGACTTCGGACATCTGCTTCCTCCCGGGGCCGAAGATCCACGATACCCGCGGGGCTCCGCCCGGGTGGGCGTCCCGGACCCTGCTGCGGCCGACGGCCCGGCCGGATCGCCGTACGCCCCTCCGGGCGCGGCGAACGGCCGTCCCGCACGCCGGACGGTCCCGGAGCCCCGCCGACCGGTCGGGGCGGTCGGGCCGGCCGGGGCCGGGCGGTCGGGGCGGCCGGGCCGGCCGGGGCCGGGCGGTCGGGGCGGCCGGGTGGGCCGGGCCCGGTCGGGGCGGCCGGATCAGCCCATCGCCTGGCGCATCAGCAGGTCCCTCAGCTCCCGTGTGTGCCTCCGGCTCACCTGGAGCTCGGCCGAACCCACGCGGACCGTCGTGGTTCCGGAGTCCAGGCGCAGTTCGTCGATGCGGGCCAGGGCGACCAGATGGCGCCGGTGGATGCGGACGAACCCGCGCGCCGCCCACCGCTCCTCCAGCGTGGCCAGCGGGATCCGCACCAGATGGCTGGCGCCCTCGTCGGTGTGCAGCCGGGCGTAGTCGCCCTGGGCCTCCACGTACGCGATGTCCGCGATGGCCACGAAGCGGGTGACGCCGCCCAGTTCGACGGCTATCTGCTCGGGGGCCCGTTCGGGCACGCGGTCGGGCGCGCGGTCGGGCGCGCGCTCCGGGACCCGGTCCGCGCCACGGGCCGCGGCGGCGGCCCCCGCGCCGGGGCCCCCGGGGATCTCGGGGACGGCCGCGCGGGACGCCGGTACGGCGGGCACGGTCCCGGGGGCTGCCGCCGCGGGCTGCTCCCCGGACCGCCCGGACTGCGCGCACGCCCGCCGCACGGCCTCGGCCAGCCGCTCCGGGCGCACGGGCTTGAGCACGTAGTCCACGGCCTTGAGGTCGAAGGCCTGTACGGCGAACCCCTCGTGCGCGGTGACGAACACGATCAGCGGCGGCCGCGCGAACCCGGCCAGCAGCCGGGCGATGTCCAGCCCGGTCAGCCCCGCCATGTGGATGTCGAGGAAGACCACGTCGATGACGTCGGCCCCGTCCGGGCCGCTCTCCAGCGCCAGGGTGATCCGGCGCAGCGCCTCGGTGGCGTCCGAGGCGCCCTCGGCGCTGAGCACCCGCGGGTCCGAGCGCAGCAGGTAGAGGAGCTCTTCGAGCAGGGGCTTCTCGTCGTCGACGGCCAGTACGCGCAGCATGATGCGGAGTCTAGGTTCCGCTCGGCCGGGGCGAAACGGTGCGCGGCCCCCGCCCAGGGGGGAGGGGAGGCGGGGGCCGCGCGGTCGGTTGGTCCGGGAGACCGGCCCCGGTAATCCGGTCCCGGTGGTCCGGTCCCGGAGGTCCGGCCCTACTGGACGGTGATGAGCTTGCCGTCGGGGGCCACCGCGTACCAGGTGCCGCCGACGCCCTGACCGTTGATGTCGCCGGCCTTCTTGTCGCCGGTGAAGGTGTAGACGGGCCAGCAGTTCACGGTCTGCTGCTTCTTGCCGTCGGGGCGGTCGAGCACCAGGTAGTTCTTCTGGATGATCCCCTTGGCGTTCGCCTGGTCCACCGGCGGTACGACCGGCCACTTGGCCACGCAGGCGCCCTCGCACTTGGAGACCATGGGCCACGCGGTGTCCGGCTTGAACCGGTAGACCGTCATCCCGTTGCCGTCGACGATGTGGTCGCCGAGCTTGGGGTCCTTGGCCACGGTCAATGCACCGGCGGCCTGGCCCGCGCCGGCGGGCGCGGGGGCCGCCTTGGCCGCCTTCTTGCCGTCGGGGGCCGCCGCGAACCAGGTGCCGCCGACGCCCTGACCGTTGGTGTCGCCCGCCTCGGTGTCCTTGCTGTACCGGTACAGGGGCCAGCCCGCCACCGTCAGCTGCTTGCTGCCGTCGGTACGGACCACCTCGCCCAGCAGCGCCGGGTCCATGCCCGCGGCGGCGGTGGCGTCGTCGGCCGCGACCACCGGCCAGGTCTTCGCGCAGTCCCCGTCGCAGGTGGACTTCGACGGCTTCGCCGTGTCCTTGTCGAAGCGGTAGAGGGTGAAGCCCGCGCTGTCGGCGAGGACGGAGCCGAGCTTCTCGTCCTGGGCGATGGCCAGTTGACCGGCGGGCCGGGCTTCGCCGGCGCCCGCCGCGGCGGCGTCGGAGCCGGATCCGTAGCCGTCGTCCGAGGAGGGGGCCTGGGAGGGAGCGATCGCTCCGGCCGGCTTGACGGTGTCGCCCGCCGGGTCGCTCCCGCCGCACGCGGTCGCGGTGAGTGCGACGACGACCGCGACGGCCGCCAGGGTGGTTCCGCGCTTGATGCCCATCTTGATCTCTCCCACGTGTGTGTCCCTGCCTGCGCCGCCGCCCCCTTCGAGTGGAGCGGCGGCAACTCTGCGCAGGACACGCCTGGTCGGAGCCGATCTGTTCAATTCCTCCGATGTGGGCTGTTTCACTCACCCGGCGTCGAACCCGGCCCGCTTCATGGCCGTGACCACAGCGAGGCCGAGCGTGCGGTGTCCGGCGTCGTTGGGGTGCAGGCCGTCCGCCAGGTGCTCGGGTCCCAGCACCTCCCGCCCCGGCAGCAGCACCAGCCGCTCGTCCCCGGCGGCGATCCGCTCCCGGGTGGCGCGCTCCATCGCGTCGCGCAGGGCGCCCAGGGTGGCGCCCAGCTTGTTCGGGGTGCGCTCCGCGTCGGGGCGCAGCACGGGGGAGAGGAGGAGCAGCGGGGTCCGGGGGTGGCCCTGGCGGACCAGTTCGAGGAACGCGCGGGTGGTTTCGTACAGCAGCGGGGCCGAAAAGGGCACCCGGGACCAGCAGTTGGTGCCGAAGGCGAGGGTGAGGACGTCTGCGGGGAGTCCGGCGAGCTGCTCGGCGCAGGCCAGCTCCCCGCGCGCGGCCCCCGCGTAGCCGAGGTTGACGGTGTCCCAGCCGAGCGCCCTTCCGGCCACCGAGGGCCAGCCGTGCGCGGGCCGGGTGGACCACCAGCCCTCGGTGATCGAGTCGCCGTGCACCACCCAGCGGGTGGCGGGCGGCGCCGGGGCGACCGGGCCGCCGATCCCGCGCAGACCGAGGATCAGCGGAGACTGGGTCTCGGGCGGATGGACGGTGAACGGGCCGTACCTGCGCGGTAGTTCGAGGCGGACGACGGCCTCGGCGGCGGGCTCGGTGTACAGCTCGCCGACCACCCCGTGGCGGTCCCACAGGGCGAACCCGTGGGCGAGGTCACGGAGCGCGTCGGTGGGGCCGGGCACGGTCGCCCGGTAGTGGATCTCCACCGCCCGGGTGCCGGGCGCCGTGAACTCCAGGCGCACCCCGATGGGGAGGGTGGCCCGCTCGCCGGTGTCCCAGGGCAGCCGCATGGTGTCGGCCGGGTCGGCCCGCACGGGGCGTCCCCCGTCGAGCCAGGCCACACCGCGCAGGAAGGGCCCCGGGTCGAGCCACGGCCCGGCGGCGTCCGTGCCCGTGGCCTCCTGGGCCGTGTCCTGGCCCGATGGCGTGTCCGCGGGCGTGGCGACGGGCGCGCCGGTGCCCGTACCTCCGGTGCCCGTACCTCGTGTGCCCCTGCCTCCTGTGCCCGTACCCACGCCCACCACGTCCTTGCCCAGGCCCACGCCTGCGTCCGGTCCGGCTTCCCGTGTGCTCATCGTGCGCCTCCGACCGTCGGGTACGGGAACTTCACGCCGACCCCGCCGTCCACGACCAGCGTCTGCCCCGTCATGTACGAGGACTGCGGCGAAGCCAGGAAGTACAGTGCGGCCGCGATGTCCCGGGTCTCGGCGACCCGGCCCAGCGGGGCGTTCTCCGCATTGAGCCGGCGCCCCTCGGGACCCAGCAGCGCGGCGACCCGCGGGGTCCACACCACCCCCGGTGCCACCGCGTTGACCCGTACCCCGCGCGGACCCAGCTCTACCGCCGCCGAGCGCACCAAGGACATCAGGCCGGCCTTCGCGGCCCCGTAGGCGGCGTGCAGCGGGGCCGCGGTGAGCCCGGAGACGGAGGCGACGAAGACCAGCGGTCCGCCGCCGGCCGAGGCGACGGCCTCGCCGCCGTACTGGACGGCCAGCCAGGCGTGCCGCAGCACCAGGTCGAAGTGCCAGTCCCAGCCGTCGTCGTCCAGCTCGGCCAGCGCGGTGTACCGGGCCATGCCGACGATGTCGACGACCCCGCCGACCGGGCTGCCGCCGAGCAGCTCCGGCGCCGCGGCGAAGAGCTCCCGTACGGCCTCGCGGCGCGTGACGTCGGCGGCGTACGGGACGCCCCCGGTCTCGGCGGCGACCGCGCGGGCCCGCTCCTCGTCCACGTCCACGCACAGCACGCGTGCGCCGCCCGCGGCCAGCGCGTGCGCGGTCTGGCGGCCGATGCCGTTGCCCGCGCCGAGCAGGACGAGGACGCGGCCGTCGAGGCGGTGCAGGGCGGCGTAGTCGGGAACGGGAGAGGTGTCGGGTCCGTCGGCCGCCGTGCCGCCGGGCGCGGGGAGCCCACTCACGCGGAGCCCTTCCGGGGTGTGTAGCGGGCCAGCTCCGGGATGACTTCCTTGCCCAGGATCTCCAGGGTCCGCAGGATCTCCCGGTGCTCCAGGTACCCCCACTGGACGTAGCAGATGAGCTGGTCGACGCCGAGGTCCGCGTACCGCTTGGCCTTGGTGACGATCGTCTCCGCGTCCCCGATGAGGATCATGTCCCCGTCGCTGAACTCCCGTACGGGTACGTTCCCATCGAGGATCGGGGTGAGCAGGGGGAAGGTCCGCTCCCGTTCCCCGGGGCTCAGGTGGGGCAGCTCCCACTCCAGGGTGAACTGCGCCAGGTTGGAGTACCACCAGGCGACCGACTCCCACACCCGGGGGACCGGGTCGGTGCGCGGCGGGGTGGCGTGGACCAGGGTGTAGGCGGCGACCCGGTCCGTGGCGACGTCGGTGAGCGGCCGCGGGGCGGCGGCAGCGGCCCGGTAGGCGGCCACCTGGGCGGCCATCGCCTCCAGCGGCTGCATGATCGAGAAGGAGAGCAGCCCGAGGCCGTGCGCGCCCGCGACCTCCGCGGAGCCGGGTGAGGTGGCCGCCATCCAGGCGGGCGGGTGCGGATCCTGCACCGGCTTGGGGGTGACCATGCGGCGCGGGAAGCGGAAACGCTCCGATTCGTAGGCGAAGTACTCCTCGCGCCACATTCCGGTCACGATGCCGATGGCCTCGCGCCAGTCGTCGCGTGACTTCTCCCGGTCCACCCCGAAGGCCGCCTGCTCCATGGGCGTGGACCGGCCGGTGCCCCATTCCACCCGGCCGCCGGAGAGCACGTCGACGGTGGCGACCTTCTCCGCGATGCGCTGCGGCGGGGTGAAGGCGAAGGGGGTCAGGGTCACGCCGAAGCCGAGCCGGATCCGCTCGGTGAGCCCGGCCAGGTGTCCGAGGAGCACCTCGGGGGCCGGGCAGTGCGAGCGGCCCTCGCGGAAGTGGTGCTCGACCGCCCAGACGGTACGGAAGCCCATCCGGTCGGCGAGCCGGATCTGCTCGACCGCCTCCCGGTAGGCGCGCTGCTCAGCGGCCCGCTGGCCGTGCGGGTGGGCTCCCCGCCAGGGCCGCGGCACGTCGATCTCGTAGAGCACGTCCAGGTCCATGGCGGCACGCTGCGGCAGATCTGACGAAGTGTCAAGAATGAGGGTCGGGATCGCCTGCGCACTGATCGATCATCCCCGCGCAACAAAGGACCATCCAGGACAGATCCGCGCAACGATCAGTCGCCAATGTGCAAGGATGGTGCATTACGGGCGGTATCACTCAGCTCGTAGGCTCACTCGCTGTACGTGGAGTGGCGTGGACCGCCTGCTCGGCGGTCCCCCATGCCCAGGCCCTTGCGGCCTGCTCTGCTCCGGACCGCTGCGGTCGACGCCTGAAACCCCACCCGCAGTGACAAAGGAGTCCCCTCGTGCTCGACCACGGCCAGGCGCCACCGCTCACTTCCGAGCCCGCGGCGACGCGCAAGCCCGCCCACCCCCTGCTGCGCCGCAAGCCGGTGGAGCAGCTGGTCGCCGAGGGCGGCCAGGGCGAGGGCGGCTCGCTGCGCCGCTCGCTCACCATGTGGCAGCTGACCATGATCAGCATCGGTGCGACGCTCGGCACCGGCATCTTCGTCGTCCTCGGCACCGCGGCCCCCAAGGCCGGCCCCGCCGTCACGATCTCCTTCATCATCGCGGGCCTGACCGCGCTGTTCTCGGCCCTCTCCTACGCGGAGCTGGCCGGATCGGTGCCGGTCTCCGGATCCTCGTACTCGTACTCCTACGCCACCATGGGCGAGCTCGTCGCCTGGGTCTGCGGCTGGTGCCTGGTCCTGGAGTACGGCGTCTCCGTCGCGGCGGTCGCCGTCGGCTGGGGCGAGTACCTCAACGAGCTCCTCGACGGCACGATAGGGGTCACCATCCCCGAAGGCGTCGCGGCGCCCCTGGGTGAAGGCGGGTACATCAACCTGCCGGCACTGGTCGTCGTCCTGCTCGCCATGGTCTTCCTGATGCGCGGTGCCAAGGAGAGCGCCCGGATCAACTCGATCATGGTCGGCGTGAAGATCGTCACCCTGCTGCTCTTCATCGGCATCGGCTTCATGGGCATCAAGGCCGGGAACTACGCCCCGCTCGCGCCGCTCGGCATCACCGGCATCAGCGCCGGCGCCGCCACGCTCTTCTTCTCGTACATCGGCTTCGACGCCGCCTCCACCGCCGGTGAAGAGGCCAAGAACCCCAAGCGCGACCTGCCCCGCGCGATCATGCTCTCGCTGCTGATCGTGACGGTGCTCTACGTCCTCGTCGCCTTCGTCGCCGTCGGCGCCATGCCGTGGCAGGACTTCGAGGGCACCGAAGCCGCGCTCGCCCAGATCATGACCGACGTCTCCGGCCACACCTTCTGGGGCGTCGTCCTCGCCGCGGGCGCCGTCGTCGCCATCGCCTCCGTGGTCTTCGCCGTCCTCTACGGCCAGACCCGCATCCTCTTCGCCATGTCCCGCGACGGCCTCGTCCCCAAGGTCTTCGCCAAGGTCGACGCGAAGACCGGCGCCCCGCGCGCCAACGTGGTGATCGTCTCCCTCTTCTGCGGAACGCTCGCGGCCTTCATCCCGCTCGGCAAGCTCGCGGACGCCACCAGCATCGGCACCCTCTTCGCCTTCGGCCTGGTCAACGTCGCCGTCGTGATCCTGCGCAAGACCCGCCCGGACATGCCGCGCACCTTCAAGGTGGCGCTCTTCCCCGTCACCCCGATCCTCGGCCTGCTCGCGTGCGGCTACATGATGTTCAGCCTGGACACCGCGACCTGGATCGTTTTCGGTGGCTGGATGGCCGCCGGGCTCGTGATCTACTTCCTGTACGGCATCCGCCGCTCCCGTCTGGCCGCAGCAGAACCGGCCGCAGCAGAGAAGTGATCCACGCGCAGTGCGACTGAACGATCTCGACGAACGCATCGTGCATGCCCTCGCCAAGGATGCGCGCCGCTCCTACGCGGACATCGGCTCCGAGGTCGGTCTCTCGGCCCCCGCGGTCAAGCGGCGCGTGGACCGGCTGCGCGCCGAAGGGGCCATCACCGGCTTCACCGTCCGCGTGGACCCTGCCTCGATGGGCTGGGAGACCGAGGGCTTCATCGAGATGTACTGCCGCCACAACACCTCGCCGGACGACATCCGGCGGGGGCTGGAGCGCTACCCCGAGGTGGTGTCCGCGTCCACCGTCACCGGTGACGCGGACGCCCTCGTCCAGGTCTTCGCCGCCGACATGCGGCACTTCGAACGGGTCCTGGAGCGGATCGCGGGCGAGCCCTTCGTGGAGCGCACCAAGTCCGTGCTCGTCCTCTCCCCGCTGCTGCGCCGCTTCACCTCGGGCGCACCCGCCTAGACCGTCTCTTTCGGCCCAGGCCTGGTGCCACGCCGGGCGCACGAGGCGAAGCGTGCGGTCCACGGCTTTCAGGCGTGCTGCGGGACCTCGTCCTTCATCAGGCCGCGCAGCTGCTCGCGGAACTCCGGGGTGTCCGTGTGGCTGTGCACGTCGGCGGCGTGCTGCACGGCGGCGCGCAGGAGTTCCTCCTCCTCGCCCGCGATGGTGAGGGTGCAGTTCAGTTCGCTCGGGTACTCCCTGCAGTCCAGAACCTTGCGCATGACGTACCTCCCTGGCTGGCAGGCGCTGGTGTACTCACCTCACCTCCCACCATCCTCTTTCCGGGGGCGGGGCGAAACCCGGGAGGTCAGCCCCGGCGCGCCCACTCCCCGGCCAGCAGCCGGTACGAGCGCACGCGGTCGGCGTGCGCGTGCGTGATCGTGGTGATCAGCAGCTCGTCCGCGCCCGTGGCGTCCCGCAGCCGTTCCAGCTGGTCGGCGACGGTGGCCGGCGAACCGGCGAACTGGGTCTCCACCCGGTCCGCGACCAGCTCGTGGTCCGCCGCCGACCAGCCCCGGGTCAGCGCACGGGCCTCCTCCGGCGACGGGAAGGGGATGGCGCCCTCACCGCTCCGGATGCTGTGCACCCAGGGCGCGTACCCGGCCGCCAGCTCCCGGGCCTCGGCGTCGTCCGGGGCCACCACGACGTCGGCGGACACGGTCAGGTGCGGCATGTCCAGCCCGCCCGGCCCGGCCGAGGGCTTGAAGGCCGCCCGGTAGGCCTCGGCGGCCTCCAGCACGCTCGCCGGGCTGACGTGGTAGTTCGCCGCGAAGCGCAGCCCGTTCGCGCCGGCCGTCTCGGCGCTCACCCCCGCGCTGCTGCCCAGGACCCACACCTGGACCTCGGCGCCCTCCCCGGGCACGGCATGCGCCTCCACCCCGTCCGCCGAGCGGTACTCCCCGCGCAGCAGGGCCAGTACGTCGCCCACCTGCGCGGAGTACTCCTGCGAGGTGGCCCCCGGCAGCTGCAGCAGCCGCTGCTGGAGCGCGATGCGCGGGTGATCGCGCAGGTGGGTGAAGGAGAACGGCTTCGGTATGCGCAGGCCGTTCGCCGTGGTGTACGCCACCGGCGGCTCGGCCCCGGCGCGGCGCGCCGGAGGGCCGCCCGCCGAGCGGCCCAGACCCAGATCGATCCGCCCCGGGTGCACCGCCTCCAGCAGACCGAACTCCTCGACCGTGGACAACGCCGTGCGGTGCCCGAGCTGGACCGCCCCCGAGCCGATCCGGATCGTGGAGGTCGCCGAGGCGGTCAGCGCCAGCACGACGGCGGGGGAGGTCCCCGCGACGCCGGGATTCAGGTGGTGCTCGGCGAACCAGTAGCGTGCGTAGCCGAACCGCTCGGCCTGCCGGGCCAGGTCCACGCTGCCGCGCAGGGCCTCGGCCGCCGAGGAGCCGGACGGGATCGGGACGAGGTCGAGGACCCCGAGCGGGATACCGGGCATGGTGTTCCCCTTCTTCGGTGACGGATTTCGGGTGCGGTCCCGCGGAGTTCCGCGGAGATCCCGCCGAGGTGCTTGTGCGTTCCTGCGTTCCTGCGTCCGTCAGCCGCGCGCAGGGGCGAGCGCGCGGGGCGCCGCCAGCCCGAGGTGGTCGCGCAGCGTCGGGCCGGTGTACTCGCGGCGGAACACCCCGCGCTCCTGGAGCAGCGGGACGACGGTGTCCGCGAAGGCGTCGAGTCCGCCGGGGGTCAGGTGCGGGACCAGGATGAAGCCGTCGGCCGCGTCCGCCTGGACCAGGGCGTCGATGCCCTGGGCGACGGTGAGGGGCGAGCCGACGAAGGACTGCCGCTCGGACGTCTCGATCACCAGCTCCCGGATCGACAGACCCTCGGCCGCGGCCCGCTCCCGCCACTCACGGGCCACGGCCACCGGATCCCGGTGCATGCGCACGCTCGCCCGGCCCAGCGCGATGGTGTTCTCCCCGGGCACCGGATCGACGTCCGGCAGCGGCCCGTCCGGGTCGTACGCCGACAGGTCCCGGTTCCACACGTGCTCCAGACGCTTGATCGCGGTCGCCCCGCTGACCTGCTGGAGCCGCACCTCGCGGGCAAGCTCCTGCGCCTCGGCGTCGGTGTCGCCGAGCACGAAGGTCGCCGCCGGAAGGATCTTCAGCTCGTCGGGGGTCCGCCCGTACCGGCCGAGGCGCCCCTTGACGTCCGCGTAGAACGCGCGGCCCTCGTCCAGCGTGCCGTACCGCCCGAAGACGGCGTCGGCGGCGGCCGCCGCGAACTCCCGCCCCTCGTCCGAATCGCCCGCCTGGAAGACGACCGGCCGTCCCTGGGGGCTGCGCGGCACGTTGAAGTGCCCGGAGATGTCGAACTGCTTCCCCCGGTGGGCGAAGGCGCCGGGGTCCGCGTCCCGCAGGAACTCCCCGGAGACCGGGTCGGCGAGGATCTCGCCGCCGTCCCACGCGTCGAACAGCTCGCGGGCGGTGTCCAGGAACTCCCTCGCCCGCTCGTAGCGTTCCTCGCGCGGCAGGAAGCCGCCGCGCCGGAAGTTCTCCCCGGTGAAGGCGTCCCAGGAGGTGACCACGTTCCAGGCGGCGCGGCCCCCCGACAGATGGTCGAGGGAGGCGAACTGGCGGGCCACCTCGTACGGTTCGTTGAAGGTGGAGTTGATGGTGCCGGCCAGTCCGAGGTGCTCGGTCACGGCGGCGAGCGCCGCCAGTACGGTGAAGGTGTCGGGGCGGCCCACCACGTCCAAATCGTAGATCTCACCGCCCTGTTCGCGCAGGCGCAGGCCTTCGGCGAGGAAGAGGAAGTCGAATTTCGCGCGCTCGGCGGTCCGCGCGAAACGGAGATACGAATCGAAGTCGATCTGGCTCCCGGCGGCCGGGTCGCTCCACACGGTGGTGCTGTTGACCCCGGGGAAGTGCGCCGCGAGATGGATCTGCTTGAGCGGCTTGCTCATGGCTGCTGTCGGTCCTTCCGGGTATCAGGCGGCGGGGGAAGCGGTGGCGGCGCCGGCGGCCGGGGCGGCGGCGTACCGGCTCGCCGGGCGCGGAAGCCCCAGCAGGCCGCGGAGCGAGGAGGCCTCGTAGGACCGCCGGAACGCCCCGCGCCGCTGGAGCTCCGGGACCAGGCCGCGGGTGATCGCCGGCAGGTCGTGGGCGAGCACCCCCGGCCGCAGCCGGAAGCCGGTCAGCCCGGCCTCCCGCCACTCCAGCAGCAGGTCCGCGAGGTCGGCCGGAGTCCCCGCGAAGACGGGGGCGTCACTCGTGTACGCGACCCCGTGCGCGGCGTCCAGCCGCTGGAGCCGGCGCTCTGCCGTCGCCGGCTGCTCGTCGAGGAAGACAGCCAGCTCGCCGAACACGTGCGCCGCGGCGGGGAGTGCGGCGACGGCGGCGCGGACCTCGCCGGCATCCCGCGCGGTCACGTAGCCGATGTCGGCCGACCGTGCGAGGAACGGGTACACGGCGGCGTCGGAGGCCAGCGCGCTGACCGGGGGCAGACCCTGGGGCGGCCTCGGGGTGATGGACGGGCCCTTCACACTGAAACGGGGGCCCACGAAGTCGATGTAGTGCAGCTTCGCGCGGTCGATGAACCGTCCGGTGGCGGCGTCGCGGATCTCGGCGTCGTCCTCCCAGCTGTCCCACAGCCGCCGCACCACCTCGATGTGATCGGCGGCCTCCCCGTACAGCCCGGCCGGGTCCAGAGGACCGCTGCGGCGCCCGAAGTGGCGTACCTCGTCCGGCCGTTCGGAGATCTGGATGCGCAGCCCGGCGCGCCCCCGGCTCACGTAGTCCAGGGTGGCGAGCGCCTTGGAGACGTGGAAGGGCTCGGTGTGGGTGGCCACCACGCTCGGCACCAGCCCGATGTGCCGGCTGAGCGGCGCCACCCGGGCGGCGACCAGCACCGCGTCGAGCCGGCCCCGCACCAGGTCGGTGCGGCCGTCGGGCCCGGCCGGATCGGTGGACTGCAGGCTGAGCGAGTCCTCGAAGGTGACGAAATCCAGCAGACCGGCCTCGGCCTCGGCGACGAGCGCCGCCCAGTAGCCGGCCGTGAACAACCGGTCGGCGTCCGCGCCCGGTTCGCGCCAGGCGGCGGGATGCCAGCCCGCCCCGTCGAGGGCCACGGCCAGGTGGAGCGGGCGGCTGGGAGCGGGGGAGGGGGACGGGGAAGGGGACGGAGAAGGGTGCACGGGCATGGCGGAACGGCCTCCTGATCGGGCGGCGCGGCGAAGGGGTGATTCGGATCGCGGAACGCGGAACGCTGATCAGGAACGACAGAGGGAGCCGGCGACGCGCAGGAGGTCGATGTGCGCGCGGGTGTGCAGACGGACGGCGCGACGGGGGGTGAGGGCGTCACCTGCGGTTCGTACGGTCATGCCGGGCCACCCCCTTCCACCTCGCGCTCCGGTCGTCCTTCCGACGCTAGATCAGAGGGGGCCGGGCCACAACGGATGCCATGTCAATCCGTGTTAAGCCTTCGTGTCGGGCGTGCGAAGCCCGATGAAGACCGGCTCGCGGCGCAGGGCGAACCCCATCGAGAGGTACAGCCCCACGGCCGAGGTGTTCTCCGCCGCGGCGTGCAGGAAGGCGGTGTCCCCGCGCTCCTCGACGGCGGCCACGACCGCACGGATCAACCGCCCGGCGAGCCCTTCGCCCCGGTGCTCGGGGTGGGTGCACACGGCGCTGATCTCCGACCAGCCCGGCGGCCGCATCCGCTCGCCCGACATCGCGACGAGCCGGCCGCCGCGGCGGATCCCGAGGTACGTGCCCAGTTCGACGGTGCGCTCCCCGAACGGGCCGGGACGGGTCAGCCCGACCAGTTCCAGCATCTCGGGCACGTCGGCGGGCCCCAGCAGGACCGCCTCCGGTTCCTCCTTGCCGCGGACCGCGCTGCCGTCGAGCTGCACGCCCGGTATCGACATCAGGGTCTCCCAGCCCGCGGGCGGGGTCGGCAGCCCGGTCACCCAGACCTCCTGACCGGGGCCGACGAGCTCGGCCAGATCCGCCCAGGCCCGCGGGTCCTCCGGGTCGGCGAGCGCGGCGAAGGGCGATACACCGGCCGCGTAACGGGCGGCCAGCCCGGCCGGACCGGTCTCGGCGAAGCCCCGGTGCGGGCCGTCGAGCGCGGCCCAGACGGGATTGTCGAGGACCGCACCGGGCCGGGACTCACGGGACATGGGAGGAAGCTTCCTTCGCTGGGGAGCGGGCACTCTTGCAGGCGGTCTTGACGGCCCCTGGCGGTGCCGTGAGACTGCGAACGCCAGCCTAATGCGGGCCGCGGACAGGAAGGGGGACCGGTGGACCAGCTCACCGCACCATCCGCCGCCACCACCCCGCTGCGCCGCTCCTGGCTCACCCGCCGGCTGCACATAGATCTCCTCCGCGTCTGCAGTGCCACGGCCCCGGCCTCCTGAGGCCCCGCCGAGCACGCACGCACGTACGCACGAGCAGACGCACCGAGGAGAGCCATGCCCCAGACCCATGTCCAGACGCCTGCCCCGAGCCGCGCCCCGAGCCCTGCCCAGAGCCCTGCCCAGGGCCGCGCCCAGAGCCCTGCCCAGGGCCGCGCCCAGGCCCCGGCCCCGACCCGTGCCCCCGACCAGCCGTCCGCCTCCGCGCCCGCCCGCCCCCGGCCGGCCGAGGTCCTCCGGGGCCGCATCGGGACCGGGTTCTCGCCCGTACCGCACCGGTACCGGCTCTACGTAGCCGCCGACGACTGTCCGAGCTGCCTCGGCATCACCGCCGCCTTCGCCGACCTGGGCCTGCGGGACACCGTGGCGCTGACCGTCCTGCGGTCCGGCTCCGACCCCGCGGGGCACGACGCGCTCCGCCGCGCCTACGAGGCCGCCGGGCACGACCACGACGGCACGCTCACCGTCCCCGCCCTCTGCGACGGCTGGAGCGGCCGGGTGGTCTCCAACCACGCTCCGGACATCCTGGAAGACCTGCGCAGGCTGAGCGTGCACCCTGCCTTCCGCCCGGCCCCGTAGGGCGGCCGCGAGGCAGTCGCGGGAGCCTGCGGAGGCCCTCCGCAGGCCCTCCGCAGGGCCTCCGCAGGCCACCCGGCAGGTCGAGCGGACGGGGCAGCCGCACAGGTGCCCGCGGCGCATGCGGAGGGCGTACGGGCCCCTCGCGCAACGAATCGCCGCGCACGCCCGCCCATACGCAACGAATCGATGCGTGGCACGCAACGGTCACGGCTTGTCCCGGTCGAACGCGCGAACGTACCGTCTAAGGATCCCCACCCCTCCTGCCACAGAGGTACGCCCATGCCCCCGCTGCGCACCGCCCTCCTCCAGAGTTCCGGACGGCTCGGCGACACCGCCGACAACCTGAAGGCGCTCGAAGAGGCCGCGGCACGCGCCGCACAGGCGGGGGCCGGTCTCCTCGTGACCTCGGAGATGTTCCTGACCGGCTACGCGCTGGAGATCGAGGACATCGCCCGGCTCGCCGAGCCGGCCGACGGCATGTCCGCCCGCGCCATCGGCGAGATCGCCCGCCGCCACGGGCTGGCCGTGCTCTACGGCTACCCCGAGCGGGACGGCGACGCCGTTTACAACGCGGCGCAGCTCGTCGGCCCCGACGGGGAACGGCTCGCGAACTACCGCAAGACCCACCTCTTCGGCTGCTTCGAGCAGGCGGCCTTCACCCCCGGCGACATCCCGGTGGTCCAGGCGGACCTCGGCGGCCTCCGCGTCGGCGTCATGATCTGCTACGACGTGGAGTTCCCGGAGAACGTCCGGGCGCACGCGCTCGCCGGTACCGACCTCCTCCTGGTGCCGACCGCGCAGATGCACCCCTTCCAGTTCGTCGCCGAACAGCTGGTCCCCGTAAGGGCCTTCGAGAACCAGATGTACATCGCGTACGTCAACCGCACCGGCCCGGAGGGCGAGTTCGAGTTCGTCGGCCTGAGCTGCCTCGCGAGCCCCGACGGGGTCACCCGGACCCGGGCAGGCCGCGGCGAGGAGCTGGTGTTCGGCGAGGCCGACCCCGAGCTGCTGCGCGTCTCGCGCGAGACCAACCCCTACCTGCGCGACCGCCGCCCCGGGCTGTACGCCTCGCTCGTCTGACCGCGGCCCCACCAGCGCCGCGCGAACCGCCGTAGCCCCCCGCTTGCCCTTCCCCCCTGCCCCACCCCGCTAGGAGTCGTACCCCATGACGTCCACGGTGCCCACCACCGCCGTCCCGCACAGCGACGGTCAGCAGCCGATCACGATGTTCGGACCGGACTTCCCCTACGCGTACGACGACTTCCTCGCCCACCCGGCGGGCCTCGGCCAGATACCGGCGACCGAGCACGGCACGGAGGTCGCCGTCATCGGCGGCGGGCTGTCCGGCATCATCTCCGCGTACGAGCTGATGAAGATGGGCCTCAAGCCCGTCGTCTACGAGGCCGACCAGATCGGCGGCCGACTGCGCACGGTGGGCTTCGAGGGCGCGGGCACCGAGGAGCTGACCGCGGAGATGGGCGCCATGCGCTTCCCGCCGTCCTCCACGGCCCTCCAGCACTACATCGACCTCGTCGGCCTGGTCACCGAGCCCTTCCCGAACCCGCTCGCCGAGGCCACCCCCTCCACGGTGGTCGACCTCAAGGGCGAGACCCACTACGCCGAGACCATCGCCGACCTCCCGCAGGTCTACCGCGACGTGTCCGCCGCGTGGAACGCGTGCCTCGACGAGGGCGCCGACTTCTCCGACATGAACACCGCGATGCGCGAGCGGGACGTCCCGCGCATCCGGGAGATCTGGGCGAAGCTCGTCGAGAAGCTCGACGACGAGACCTTCTACGGGTTCCTCTGCAAGTCCGAGGCCTTCAAGTCCTTCCGCAAGCGCGAGATCTTCGGCCAGGTCGGCTTCGGCACGGGCGGCTGGGACACCGACTTCCCGAACTCCATCCTGGAGATCCTGCGCGTCGTCTACACCGAGGCCGACGACCACCACCGCGGCATCGTGGGCGGCTCGCAGCAGCTGCCGCTGCGCATGTGGGACCGCGAGCCCGAGAAGATCGTGCACTGGGCGCAGGGCACGTCCCTCTCCTCCCTGCACGGGGGCAGCCCGCGCCCGGCGGTCACCCGCCTGCACCGCACGGCCGGCAACCGCATCACGGTCACGGACGCCTCCGGCGACATCCGCACGTACCGCGCCGCGATCTTCACGGCCCAGTCCTGGATGCTGCTCTCGAAGATCGCGTGCGACGACACGCTCTTCCCGATCGACCACTGGACGGCGATCGAGCGCACCCACTACATGGAGTCCTCGAAGCTCTTCATCCCCGTCGACCGGCCGTTCTGGCTGGACAAGGACGAGGAGACGGGCCGCGACGTCATGTCGATGACCCTGACCGACCGCATGACCCGCGGCACGTACCTGCTGGACAACGGCCCGGACAAGCCGGCCGTCATCTGCCTCTCGTACACCTGGTGCGACGACAGCCTGAAGTGGCTCCCGCTGTCCGCGAACGAGCGGATGGAGGTCATGCTGAAGTCCCTCGGCGAGATCTACCCGAAGGTCGACATCCGCCGCCACATCATCGGCAACCCGGTGACCGTGTCCTGGGAGAACGAGCCCTACTTCATGGGCGCGTTCAAGGCCAACCTGCCGGGCCACTACCGCTACCAGCGCCGCCTGTTCACCCACTTCATGCAGGACCGCCTCCCCGAGGACAAGCGCGGCATCTTCCTCGCGGGCGACGACATCTCCTGGACGGCGGGCTGGGCGGAGGGCGCGGTCCAGACGGCCCTCAACGCCGTCTGGGGCGTCATGCACCACCTCGGTGGCGCCACGGACTCCACCAACCCCGGCCCGGGCGACGTCTACGACGAGATAGCCCCGGTCGAACTCCCGGAGGACTGACCCTCCCGGCCCCTGCGGCCCCGTGACCACGGGCCGCCCCCGCGTGCGCGAGCGCGGGGGCGGCCCGTACTCATGCCCGCGCTCCTCCGCGCCCCTCCGCCCTGCCCGGCCCGCCCGGTCTGCTGCGCCCCGATCCGACCGGGCTCAGCCCGTCGGGGTGAGCAGGCAGCGGCCGACCAGGCCGACGCCCGCGTCGAGGGACTCGGTGAACTCCTCCGCGAGATCGGGGGAGCGGCGCAGCGACCACAGCAGGCGCGCCGAGGCCCAGGCCCCCGCGCGGGCCCGCTCCAGGCTCCAGGCGCCGAGCAGATGGGTGAGCGGGTCCGCGATCTCCAGCAGGTCCGGGCCCGGCATCAGGTCCTCCCGGATGTGCTCCTCCAGGGAGACCAGGGTGTCACCGACCCGGTCGAAGTCCGCTTCGAGCGCGGCCGGTTCGCAGTCGAGCGAACGGCAGGTGGCGACCACCGCCAGCGCCAGGTCGTGGCCGATGTGCGCGTTGATCCCGGCCAGCGCGTGCTGGAGCGGGCGGATCCCGGGGTGGCGTCGGTACTGGAGGAGCGGCCGCCAGCACGCCGGGGCCCGGTCGGCCTCCACCGCCGTCAGGTAGCGCTCGGCGAAGCGGACGCTGAGCGCCTCCGCCCGGCGGGGCGAGGGGAACGCTCCGTGCGTGATTCCCTCGTGCAGGGTCTGCGTCACCGTGAGGTACACCCGGTTGAAGACGGCGACGCCGTCCCGCTCGGGGAGCCGCTCGTCCAGGGCGCGCATCCGCGCCAGCACCGCTTGCATGGGGACCATGGGAGGCAGCGTCGCAGCCGCGGGCCGGGATCAGGGGAACTTGGCCGTACGCTTCCCCGGTTCGGGCGAAACTACGTCAACCCCGCTTGTCGCCGGTCAGCGCTTCCGGCTCGTCCGGCTCGTCGTACGCGGAGGTCCCCGCGTCCAGCAGCGGTTCCTGCTGCTTCAGGTGCGCCGGCGCGAAGTACCGCAGCGCGTGGTAGCCGGTGATCACGACGATCGTGCCGAGCGCGATCCCGCCGAGCTCGAAGCTGTCGGTGATGTTCAGCTCGACCCCGCCGACCCCGATGATGATGCCCGCCGCGGCCGGCACCAGGTTCAGCGGATTGCGCAGGTCCACCCGGCCGTTGATCCAGATCTGCGCGCCGAGCAGGCCGATCATCCCGTACAGGATCACGGTGATCCCGCCCAGTACGCCGCCGGGGATCGCGGCGACGACCGCGCCGAACTTCGGGCACAAGCCGAAGAGGAGGGCGAAGCCGGCCGCCGCCCAGTAGGCCGCCGTGGAGTAGACGCGGGTGGCGGCCATCACCCCGATGTTCTCGGAGTACGTGGTGTTCGGCGGGCCGCCCACCGCCGTGGACAGCATCGACGCGGCGCCGTCGGCGGCGATGGCCGTACCGAGCTTGTCGTCGAGCGGGTCGCCCGTCATCTCGCCGACGGCCTTGATGTGCCCGGCGTTCTCCGCGATCAGCGCGATGACCACCGGCAGCGCGATCAGGATCGCCGACCACTCGAAGGCCGGCGCGTGGAAGGTCGGCAGCCCGATCCAGTCGGCCTCGGCGACCCCCGACAGATCGAGCCGCCAGTGGTCCACGGCCTCGGGGCCGCCCACCGTCGAGTGGATCTTGCCGAAGAGGAGGTCGAAGACCCAGGAGACGCCGTACCCGAAGATCAGGCCGAGGAAGATCGCGATCCGCGACCAGAAGCCCCGCAGGCAGACCACGGCCAGCCCGGTGAACAGCATGGTCAGCAGGGCCGTCCACTGGTCCTGCGGCCAGTACGTGGAGGCCGTGACGGGTGCCAGGTTGAACCCGATCAGCATGACGACCGCGCCCGTCACCACCGGGGGCATCGCCGCGTGGATGATCCGCGCCCCGAACCGCCGGACCGCCAGCCCCGCCAGGAACAGGGCCGCGCCGACCACGAAGACCGCGCCCGTGACGACCGCGCTGTCCCCGCCGCCGGCCCGGATCGCCGCCGCGACCCCCACGAAGGAGAGCGAGCAGCCCAGGTACGAGGGGACCCGGCCGCGGGTCGCCAGCAGGAAGATGACGGTGGCGACACCGGACATCATGATGGCGAGGTTCGGGTCCAGTCCCATCAGGACCGGCGCCACGAAGCTCGCCCCGAACATCGCCACGACGTGCTGGGCACCCAGCCCGGCGGTCCGCGGCCACGACAGCCGCTCGTCCGGCCGCACCACCGCGCCGGGGGCGGGGGTCCGCCCGTCTCCGTGCAGGGTCCAGCGCACGCCGAGGCCCATGTTCCACCGCTTTTCGTTCGTTCTTCGTCGTTCGCCGGGAGCGCGGTCACGCTACGAGGCCGCAGGTGACCAGGCGACATGTTACGGCCGGATAGGCGCGGGTTCGTCCCGTTCGGAGGCCGGGACCCCCGCCGCCACCGGCCGCTGCCGCAGTACGGTCGCCCCCACGATCAGCGCGAACGACAGCAGCGTGACCAGCCCGAACGACACCACCAGCGAGGTCGCGTCGGCCACCGCGCCGATCGCCGACGGGGCGATCAGCCCCGAGGTGTACGTGATCGTCGCGACACCGGCGATGGCCTGCGCCGGGGCCGGACCGCTGCGCGCGGCCGCCGCGAAGGCCAGCGGCACCACCACCGCGATGCCGAGCCCGATCAGCCCGAACCCGGCCAGGGCCGCGGCCGGCTGGTGGACCGTGACCACGAGCAGCCCGCCCGCGGTGGCCAGTGCGCCGCCCGCGCGGACCGTGCGCACGGCCCCGAACCGGTCCACGACCCTGTCCCCGGCCAGCCGGGCGAGCGCCATCGTCAGCGCGAAGGCGGTGGTCGAGGCGGCCGCGAGGCCGGCGTCCGTGTGCAGCACGTCCCGCAGGTACACCGCGGACCAGTCCAGGCTCGCGCCCTCCGCGAAGACCGCGCAGAAGCCGATCGCGCCGATGAACAGCGCGGACTTCGGGGGCAGCGCGAAGTGCGGCGGCGCCTCCTCCCCACCGGTGTCGGTGCGCAGGTCCAGGACGCCCCGTACGGCGATCAGCCCGGCCAGCGTCAGGGCGAGCGCGGCGATCAGGTGGTGCAGGCGGGCATCGGCGCCGGCGTGCGCGGCGACCGTGCCGGCGGCCGAGCCGACCAGGGCACCCACGCTCCACATGCCGTGCAGCGAGGACATGATCGAGCGCTTCAGCCGGTTCTCGGTCTCCACGCCCAGGGCGTTCATCGCCACGTCCGACATGCCGGCGGTGGCCCCGTAGACGAAGAGGACGAAGCAGAGCGTCGCCAGGTTCGGGGCGAGGCTCGGCAGGATCAGGGCGAGGGTCCACAGGGACAGCAGGACCCGCAGGGCGGTGCGCGCGCCCAGCCGGTGGTTGATCCGCCCGGCCAGCGGCATCGTCAGCGCGGCGCCGACGGCGGGGAAGGCGAGGGCCAGGCCCAGGGTGCCGGCGCTGAGCTGCGCGTGGTCCTGGATCCAGGGGATGCGGGTGGCGAAGGAGCCGGTGACCGCGCCGTGGGCGCAGAAGACGCCGGCGATGGCGAAGCGGGCATGGCG
Organism: Streptomyces sp. NPDC006450; assembly: GCF_040612195.1. Lineage (NCBI taxonomy): Bacteria > Bacillati > Actinomycetota > Actinomycetes > Kitasatosporales > Streptomycetaceae > Streptomyces > Streptomyces sp. NPDC006450. The sequence continues at coordinate 40,884 of NZ_JBEXPT010000016.1, forward strand.
CAGTCGCGCCGGGCTGAGTTCGGGTTCCCCGGTCATGACACGTAAACTATCAGGGACCCTGCCTGATAGTTACCCCCCGGAACTCCTAGGATGGGCGCCGTGACTCTTGCCAAGGCCCTGACCGCCACCGCCCGCGCCGCGTCCCACGCTCCGTCCCCCGCCTCGCCGAGCACGGCCCGGGCCATCAACGACCGGCTCGCCCTCCAGCTCCTCCAGGAGGAGGGCCCCCTGACGGCCCCCCAGCTCAAGGAGCTGACCGGCCTGTCCCGCCCCTCCGTCGCCGACCTGGTGGAGCGCCTCACCGGAGCCGGACTGATCGAAGTCGTCGGGGAATCCGGCGAACAGCGGCGCGGACCCAACGCCAAGCTCTACGGGATCGTGGCGCGGCGGGCCTACCTGGCGGCGCTCGACGTGCGGACGGACAGCGCCACGGCGGTCGTCGCAGACCTCCTCGGCCGGCCGCTGGCACAGGCGGCCCTGCCGGTGGACGCCGTGGACGAAGCGGTGGAACGCCTGGAGGAGCTCGTCCGGGAGGCGGGCGCCGACCGGCTCCACACGGTGGTGATCGGAGCTCCGGGACTGGTGGCCCCGGGCACCGGAGAGCTCCGCGACACGGCCGGACTGCCCGCCTGGCACCGGGACCTGGTGGCGGCGGTGCAGCGGCGGCTGCCGGCGGTGGTCGTGGTGGAGAACGAGACCAACCTGGCAGCCCTGGCCGAACAGCGGGTCGGGGCTGCGCAGGACCTGGAGTCCTTCGTGCTGCTCTGGCTCGGCGAAGGGGTCGGCGCCGCGGTGGTCCTGGACGGGCGGCTGCGCCGGGGCGCCTCCGGCGGGGCGGGGGAGATCGGCTTCCTGCCGGTGCCCGGGACGGGCGGACTCCCCTCGGCCACGAACTGCGACGGCGGCTTCCACGAGCTGGCCGGGCGGGCCGGGGTGGCCGCGCTCGCCGCCGCCCACGGCTACGACGGGCCGGTCGAGGAGGCCGTCGCGGGCGCGGCCGGACCCGCCTTCCTCGACGCCCTGGCCGACCGGCTCGCCCTCGGGGCCGCGGCCGTCGCGGCGATCCTGGATCCCGGCTGCGTCGTGCTCGGCGGGGAACTCGGCCGCGCGGGCGGACCTGCCCTGGCGGCCGGGGTCGCCCGCCGCCTCACCGCCCTGACCCCGGTCCCGACCGAGGTCCGCGCCAGCACCCTCGGCGACCCGGCGGTGCTCACGGGCGCGCGGCTCGCCGCCCGCGAGTCGGCGCAGTCCGCGCTCTTCCCGGCCTGACGGGCCGGCCGACACCGCCCCCTGCGCGCAGAAGGCCGGCCGGCAGCCTCAGCCGGTCCCGCGAGCGGCCAGGAACTGCGCGAAGGTCTTCTTGCCCACCGCGTGCGCGGGCGCCAGGTTGCCGCCGCGGACGAACCCGGCGTACGCCTTGCCGGCCAGCGGGAGCGGGACCACGCGCCGGTGACTGCCCTGCGCGGCCAGGTAGGCGCGGCCCAGGTCCGTCAGCGTGTGGGTCTCCGGGCCGCCCATGTCGGGGACCCGCCCCGCCGGTTGCGGGACCGCCAGCTCCGCGAGCCGGTCCGCGACCTCCTCGGCGGCGATCGGCTGCACCCGGACCCCCTTCGGCAGCAGGACCACCGGCAGCTTCGCCGCCGTGCCCGACACCCGGGCCACCAGATCGTGGAACTGCGTCGTCCGCAGAATCGTCACGCCGAGCCCGGAGCCCTCCAGGAGCCGCTCCACCGCCAGCTTGCTCCGGTAGTAGCCGAGCGGGACCACGTCGACCCCCACGATCGAGATGTAGACGATGTTGCGGACCGTCCCGGCCCGCCGGGCCGCCTCGACCAGGTGTCCGGCGGCCACCTCGTCGCCGCCGCGCGTCGCCGTCGCGCAGTGCACGACCACGTTCGCCCCCGCCATCGCCGCGTCCAGTCCGGCCCCGTTCATCAGGTCCACCGGGTGGACGGGTGCGTGCCGGCTCAGCACGCGGACGTCCTCGTGCCCCGCCTCCCGCAGCCGGGCGACGACCAGCGCCCCCAGGTTCCCCGTGCCTCCCGTGACCAGGATGCCGCCCATGGTGTCCGTTCCCTTCCTCGCCCGGCGCGCCCGGGTGCGCGCCCGCCCCGTGGGACCGTACAGCCCTCCTCGCCGGGGGAGTTGGAGGGGGCGCCACCGGACCACCGGCGGGTCCGGGGAACGCGAGGACCCGGTGGCCGCCGGGCCACCGGGTCCTCACGTCTCTTCACCTACGCGGTCACCCCGTGGGGTGTCAGCAGGCGCCCTGGTCCTTCCAGACGCCCCACTCGCCGGTGGTGCCGGGCTCCTCGTTCTGCGTCCACCACTGGGCCTTCCAGTTGCGGCCCTTGTGGGAGACGACCGTCCCGCCCGTGTACACGTTGCCCGCGACGTACGCCGGGTTGGTGCAGGTGCCGCCCGGAGGCGTGGTCGGGGGAGTCGTCGGAGGCGTGGTGGGCGGGGTGGTCGGGGGAGTCGTCGGCGGGGTGGTGGGCGGCGTGGTCGGCGGGGTGGTCGCACCCGGCTGGACCACGGTGACGCCGCGCGCCAGGTCACCGGCGAGCGAGTACGTCGTGCCGGAGATGTTCACCGTCCAGTTGGAGGGCGTGGAGACCGGCAGGTAGTAGTTGAAGGCCAGGTCGACCGAGGCGCCCGGGGCGAGCGTCTGCCACGCCGGGAGCTTCAGCGAGACCCGGTGGAAGTCGCCCTTCAGACCGCCGACGTTGCTGCCGGTGTGGTCGCTCTTGATCACCTTGGTGCCGAAGCCCGACTGGTCGGAGGCGTTGGCCGGGGACGAGGTCGAGTAGTCGAACTGGAACTCGGTGCCACCCGGCAGGGTCGCCGTGGTGTTGTTGGTGATCTTGAGCTTCGGGGTGATCGGGTAGTTCGAGTCGCCGAGCTTGAACTCGGTGAACTCCGTCTTGATGTCCACGGCCTGCGTCGGCAGCGCGGTGTTGGACTTCTTGGCGCCGTACGGGGAGGCGGCCTTGAACTTGTCGTACATCAGGGAGGTGAGCGTGTCGCCCATCTCGTACTGGCCCTTGGCGGCGTTCCAGCCGTAGTCGCCGGCCATCTCCCAGACCATGGTGCCGCCGATGCCGCGGTCGATCACGTAGTCGGCCTTGGCCGCCACCGACTGCTCGTCCTCCGTGGAGAGGAAGACCTTCTTCTGCGCGTTCCACAGCCACGGCGCGACCAGGGTCGAGTCGTACTTGCGGGCGTAGGTGCCGGTGAGCGTGGTGTTCGCCGGGAAGCCGTACTTGGTGACGTAGTCGCCGACGATCCCCTTCTCGAGGTTCTTGGCGTGCCACATCGGGTTGGAACCGGCCGGCGACTCGACGCCGTTGGTGTCCTTGTCGTGCCACAGGTTGTCGATGCCGACCGCGCCGTCACCGCACTTGGTCAGACCCGCGCCGGCCGGGCAGGTGGTCGCGGAGGCCTTGCCCCACAGACCGTCGGTGCCGCCCTGCACGTTCTTGTGGCCGCGGGTGTAGTACGGCAGGCCGATGTTGATGCGGCCGGCCGGCATGGAGCCGCGGAAGTAGTGGTAGGCCCAGTCGGTGTTGAGGTAGCCGACGTTCCCGTACTGGGAGCTGCCGTAGACGTTGGCGGCGGCGAGCTCGGCGTCCTTGCCGTCGTCGAAGAGCGAGGCGTTGGGGCCGACGTACTCGTTCCACGCACCGTGCAGGTCGTAGGACATGATGTTGACGTAGTCCAGATACTTCTGCATCTGGAAGGTCTCCATGCCGCGCAGCAGGTAGCCGGAGGAGGGGGCGGCGACGGTCAGCAGGTAGTGCTTGCCGTCGGCGGCGCCGGCCCGGTCCAGCTTCTCGCGCAGGCTCTTCATGAGGGCGTCGTAGCCCTTGACCAGACCGGCGCGGCGGGCGTTGGCCAGCTGCCAGTCCAGCGGGTTGCCCGCGTCCTTCATGGTGGTCGGGTACTCGTAGTCGATGTCGACGCCGTTGAACCCGTACTTGCGGATGAAGTCGACCGAGGAGGCAGCGAAGGTGTCGATGCCGGCCTGGTTGACCGAGCCGTCGGCGTTGGTGGCCATCGAGTAGAAGCCGCCCGACGCGACGCGGTTGCCGTCGTCGCCGAAGTAGCCGCCGGTCTCCGCCCAGCCGCCGACCGAGATCAGCGTCTTGACGTTCGGGTACTGCTTCTTGAATTTGTTCAGCAGGTTGAAGTTGCCCTTGTAAGGGAGGGCGGGGTCCATCTCGGCGCCCGCGACGCCCGGCCAGGTCATCCCGGTGGCGGAGTTGTTCACGCCGTCGGCCCCGACCGAGATCTTGTTGTCGCTGCCCACGTGGGCGAAGGCGTAGTTCAGGTGCGTGACCTTGGACCACGGGATGTTGTGGGGCAGGTAGGCGGGCGTGCCGTCCTTGCCCGTGCGCCAGCCCGTGAAGTAGCCGATGACGCGGCGCTGGTGGTCGGCGCCCATCTTCTCGCGGCCCTCGGTGTCGTAGACCGAGCAGTACGGGACGTCCACGCCGGCGGTCTTGTACAGACCGTCGGGGCGACAGGACTCGTTGTCGGCGGCGTGCGAGACGCCCGCCGAGAGCCCGGCCACCAACAGACCGGCGATTGCGGCGCCGGACGTCAGGAGCATGGCTCTCGTCTTGGTGGGGGACAGCATTGTGCCTCCTGGGGAGGGGAGGATGGCAGGACACAACAGGCTGGAACGTGGTGCGTGTTGGCCCGTGACGTGCGCACATCTGACGGGCTGTCTCCCGGGGAAGATGAAGGGAACGTTAAGAGGACTAGACCAACCCGTCAATAGGTCTGGACCAAAGTGCGCGATCCGGCAAGGCCCGGCGCGGGTTGCGTCAAGGGGGTCCTGCGTGGGGGTGCGGGGGAGGGGATCGACCGAACGGCGCAAGCGGCGCGCTCAAGAACGATCACACGTGTGACCCAGGCCACATTGACTCACCCGCATGGCCGCCGATCACCCGTGGCACACTGGCTTCAGTACCAGTAGCAGCGCACTCCGGGGTCGGTGTAATTCCGAACCGGCGGTTATAGTCCGCGACCCGTCCGCAGCCAGCGGCCGGTTGACCAGGTGAAATTCCTGGACCGACGGTTAAAGTCCGGATGGGAGGCAGTGCGCGGCGGGCCAGTCACCGGTACGCCGCCGTCGGCGGTCCACCGGCACATCCCTCGGGACGTGCCGTCGAACGGACCGTGTTTCCGGCCTCGGCGTTCCCGCGTGTGCTACCCGCTTCATCTGTCGTATCCCGACAGGCCCCGGAGTCCGTGCCCGATGAGGCAGGAGGACCCGGTGGCGACCCACGCCGCGCACGCAGCACCCGACGCGGGCACCCGCGCCATGCGCCGAGCCATCGAGCTCGCCGCCCGCGGACTCGGCTCCACCAGCCCCAACCCGGTCGTCGGCTGCGTCATCACCGACGCCTCGGGCAGCATCGTGGGCGAAGGCTGGCACGAGCGGGCCGGCGGCCCGCACGCCGAGATCCACGCCCTGAACGCGGCGGGCCCGGCGGCCCGCGGCGGCACCGCGTACGTCACCCTCGAACCCTGCAATCACACCGGCCGTACGGGCCCCTGCTCCCGCGCCCTCGTCGCTGCCGGGATCGCCCGCGTGGTCTACGCCGTCTCCGACCCGAACCCGCAGGCCAGCGGCGGCGGCGCCACCCTGCGCGCCGCCGGGATCGACACCGCGGCCGGACTGCTCGCCGAGGAGGCCGAGGCGGGCAACGCCGCCTGGCTGACCTCCGTGCGCCTGGGCCGCCCGTACATCCTGTGGAAGTACGCCGCGACCCTCGACGGCCGCATCGCGGCCGCCGACGGCACCAGCCGCTGGATCAGCTCCCCCGAGTCCCGCGCCGACGTCCACCGGCTGCGCGCCGAGTCCGACGCCGTGGTCGTGGGCTCCGGCACCCTGCGCGCCGACGACCCGCACCTCGCGGTACGGGGGATCGACGGCTTCAGCGCCGCCGACCAGCCCCTGCGCGTGGTCCTGGACACCCACGCCACCATCCGGCCCACCGCCCGCGTCCTGGACGAGGCCGCGCCCACCCTGATCGCCGTCGCCGAGGATGCCGACACCCGCCACCTCGCCGGAGCGGAGCTGGCACGGCTCCCGTACGACAAGTACGGGATCTCCGTGGACGCCCTGCTGCGCGAGCTGTACGGGCGCGGCATCCGTTCCGTCCTCCTCGAAGGCGGCCCCACCCTGGCCGGCGCCTTCGTCGCCGCCGGGGCCGTCGACAAGGTCGTCGGCTATCTGGCCCCCGTCCTCCTCGGCGCGGGCCCCGCCGCCCTCGCCGACGCCGGCATCGGCACCCTCGCCGACGCGCTCCGGCTCCGGATCACCGAAACCGTCCGCATCGGCACGGACATCCGCGTCACCGCCGTCCCCGCGCCGGCTCCCTCCGCCCCCACTGCCCTCAAGGAGCACTGAGTGTTCACCGGAATCGTCGAAGAACTGGGCGAGGTCGTCGCCGTCGAGGAGCTCGCCGAAGCCTCCCGCTTCCGCCTGCGCGGCCCGGTCGTCACCGAGGACGCCAAGCACGGCGACTCCATCGCCGTGAACGGCGTCTGCCTGACGGTCGTGGAGACCGGTGACGGCGAGTTCACCGCCGACGTCATGCAGGAGACCCTCAACCGCTCCAGCCTCGGCGCCCTCACCCGGGGCTCCCGGGTCAACCTGGAGCGCCCGATGGCGCTCGGCGGACGGCTCGGCGGCCACCTGGTCCAGGGGCACGTGGACGGAACCGGCGAGATCCTCGACCGGACCCCCTCCGAGCACTGGGAGATCGTCAAGGTCGCCCTCCCGGAGAACCTCTCCCGCTACGTGGTCGAGAAGGGCTCCATCACGGTCGACGGCGTGAGCCTCACCGTGGTCGAGGCCGCCGCCGACTGGTTCACCATCAGCCTCATCCCCACCACCCTCGCGCTGACCACCCTGGGCATCAAGAAGCCCGGCGACCCGGTCAACCTCGAGGTCGACGTCCTGGCGAAGTACGTGGAGCGGCTGCTCGCGGCCGGCGTCACCCCCCTGGCCCCGAACGTGCCGCACCGGACGGGGGAGTCGCAGTGAGCGCCCTGACCTGGCTCAACACCGAGGCCTTCGAGGTCTTCGACCAGAAGGTCATCTGGTCCGACATGATCGGCAACCTGATCGGCCTGGGCGCCCTCGCGCTCGGCTGGCGGCGCTCCATATGGACCTGGCCCGCCCAGCTCCTCTCCGGCCTGATCCTCGTCGGCGCCTACGCCTCCGCCCACCTCGCGGGCGGGGTCGGCAAGCAGCTCCTCGTCATCGGCGTGGCCGCGTGGGGCTGGCGCGCCTGGCGGCGCGGCAAGCAGGACGCCCAGGACGGCTCCATCGCCGTCCGCACCGCCTCCTGGAAGGAGCGCGGCCTCCTGCTGGCCGGCGCGGCCGCCGGGACCCTGGCCGTCGGCGGACTGTTCACCCTCTACCCGAGCCTGTCGTGGAGCCCGTGGGCCGACGCCTACATCTTCGTCGGCACCATCGTCGCGATGGTCGCCCAGGCCCGCGGCCTGGTCGAGTTCTGGTTCGCCTGGCTCCTCGTCGACCTGGTCGGCGTACCCCTCGCCTTCAACAGCGGACTGGCCTTCTCCGGCCTCGTCTACGTCGTGTACTTCGCCCTCGTCGTCTGGGGCGCCTACGACTGGTACCAGCGCTCGCGCACCACCACCGCCCCGGCTCTGGAAGGAGCAACGGCATGACCTCCCCGAACCCCGTCCTGAAGCCCGTGCCCGACGTCGAGTTCGAGACGTTCCGGCTCGACCCCGTCGAGCAGGCCATCCGCGACATCGCGGCCGGCCGCCCGGTGGTCGTCGTCGACGACGAGGACCGCGAGAACGAGGGCGACCTCGTCATCGCGGCCGAGAAGGCCACCCCCGAGATCATCGCGTTCATGATGAGCGAGTGCCGCGGCCTGATCTGCGCCCCCCTGGAGGGCGACGAGCTGGAGCGGCTCGAACTCCCGCAGATGGTCCAGCACAACACCGAGTCGATGCAGACCGCCTTCACCGTCTCCGTCGACGCGAGCGGCGCCCACGGCGTCACCACCGGCATCTCCGCCGCCGACCGCGCCACCACCCTGCGGTTGCTGGCCGACGGGGTCTCGGGCCCCGCGGACTTCGTCCGCCCCGGGCACGTCTTCCCGCTGCGCGCCAAGCCCGGCGGCGTCCTGGTCCGCAACGGCCACACCGAGGCCGCCGTCGACCTCGCCCGCCTCGCGGGCCTGCGTCCGGCCGGAGCCATCGTGGAGATCGCCGGCGAGGACGGGGTGATGCTGCGGCTGCCCGAGCTGATCCCCTTCGCCCGCAAGCACGGCCTGACGATCATCTCCATCGAGGACCTGATCGCGTACCGCCGCTCCGCCGAGCCGACCGTGCGCCGCGAGGCCCAGGTCAATCTGCCGACCGCCTTCGGCCAGTTCACCGCGTACGGGTTCCGCTCCACCGTCGACGGCGTCGAGCACGTCGCCCTCGTCCACGGCGAGATCGGCGACGGCGAGGACGTCCTGGTCCGGATGCACTCCGAATGCCTGACCGGAGACATCTTCCAGTCGCAGCGCTGCGACTGCGGCCCCCAGCTGCACACCGCCATGGAGCGCGTCCAGGCGGCCGGCCGCGGTGTGATCGTCTACCTGCGCGGCCACGAGGGCCGCGGCATCGGCCTGCTGTCGAAGCTGCGCGCGTACGAGCTCCAGGAGCGCGGCCGCGACACCCTCGACGCCAACCTGGAGCTGGGCCTGCCCGCCGACGCCCGCGACTACGGGGCCGGCGCGCAGATGCTCGCCGACCTCGGCGTCCACAGCGTCCGGCTGCTGACCAACAACCCCGAGAAGTCGGCGGCGCTCATCAGCCACGGCATCAAGGTTTCCGACCGGGAGCCGATGCCCATGGAGGCGGGCGAGCACAACCTCCGCTACCTGCGCACCAAGCGGGACCGGATGGGCCACGACCTGCCCTGGCTGGACGGGGCCACGGCCACGTCCGCCTGCGGCAACCAGTAACACCACCCCGAGCACCACCCCACACCACACGAATCGCACCGAGGAGCAGAGCTGTGAGCGGCAAGGGCGCACCCGAACTGAGCGTGAAGAACTGCGGAGACCTGCGCGTCGCCGTGATCGCGGCCCAGTGGCACGAGAAGGTCATGGACGGCCTGGTGGACGGCGCCCTGAGGGCCCTGCACGAGCTGGGGATCGACGAGCCCACCCTGCTGCGCGTCCCGGGCAGCTTCGAGCTCCCGGTCGTGGCGAAGGTACTGGCCGGGCGCGGCTACGATGCCATCGTCGCCCTCGGCGTGGTCATCCGCGGCGGTACCCCGCACTTCGACTACGTGTGCCAGGGCGTCACCCAGGGCCTGGTGCAGGTGTCGATCGACACCGGAGTCCCCGTCGGCTTCGGCGTGCTGACCTGCGACAACGACGAGCAGGCGCTGGACCGCGCAGGGCTCGAGGGGTCGAACGAGGACAAGGGGCACGAAGCGGTCACCGCCGCCGTCTCCACGGCCATGACCCTGCGGACCGTCAGCGAACCCTGGCGCTAGTCCAAGGAGTGAACCCAGGAGCTGGGGCACCGGGGTGAGCCCGTACCCTAAGGACATCATGGCGAACACACCCTCCAAGAGTTTCGAAGAGCTCTTCACCGAGCTCCAGCTCAAGGCCGCCAACGGCGACCCCAGCACCTCCCGTACCGCCGAGCTCGTCGGCAAGGGCGTCCATGCCATCGGCAAGAAGGTCGTCGAGGAGGCCGCCGAAGTCTGGATGGCCGCCGAGTACGAGAGCAAGGAAGCCGCCGCCGAGGAGATCTCGCAGCTGCTCTACCACGTCCAGGTGATGATGGTGGCGCGCGGGATCTCCCTCGACGACGTCTACGCGCACCTCTAGGCCGCAGTTCTCCGGCCGCGGCATTTCCGTGCGGCCCCCGGCACACGCTGCCGGGGCGTCCGCGCGTCCACAACCCGTACCAGCACACCCTTTCGCACCTACGCACCAAAGGAAGCCCCATGCTGCGCATCGCCGTCCCCAACAAGGGTTCACTCTCCGGACCGGCGTCGGCGATGCTCCATGAGGCCGGCTACCGGATGCGCAAGGAGTCCAAGGAGCTCGTGGTCGTCGACCCCGAGAACGAGGTGGAGTTCTTCTACCTCCGCCCGAAGGACATCGCGATCTACGTGTCCTCCGGCAAGCTCGACATCGGCATCACCGGCCGCGACCTGCTGCTCGACTCCGGCGCCAGCGCCGAGGAGATCCTGCCGCTGAACTTCGGCCGCTCCACCTTCCGCTACGCCACCATCCCCGGCACCGCGAAGGGCCCCGAGGACTTCCACGGGATGACCATCGCGACCTCGTACGAGGGAATCGTCGCGAAGCACCTCGCCGAGAAGGGCATCGAGGCCTCCGTCGTCCACCTCGACGGCGCGGTCGAGACCGCCATCCAGCTCGGCGTCGCCCAGATCATCGCCGACGTCGTCGAGACCGGCACCAGCCTGCGCAACGCCGGACTGGAGGTCATCGGCGAGCCGATCATGACCTCCGAGGCCGTCGTCATCCGCGGGAACGGCACCGACCCCGAGGACCCGCAGGCCCAGCAGTTCCTGCGCCGCCTCCAGGGCGTCCTGGTCGCCCGCAGCTACGTGATGATGGACTACGACTGCCGCGCCGAGCACCTGGAGCGCGCGGTCGCCCTCACCCCGGGCCTGGAGTCGCCGACCGTCTCCCCGCTGCACAACGAGGGCTGGGTCGCCGTCCGCGCCATGGTCCCCGCCAAGGAGGCCCAGCGGATCATGGACGACCTGTACGAGCTCGGCGCGCGCGCGATCCTCACCACCTCGATCCACGCCTGCCGCCTCTGACGGCTTCGCCGGCGCTCCGCCGCGCGCACCCTCACCATCCGGCACCACCCGAAGGCACCTGACGAACATGGCCGACGCCACCGCCCCGCCCGCCCTGCCCGCCCTGCCGGTCACCTTCCGGCCGACCCGCACCCGGGCCGTCCTGCTGGGCGTGGGCGCCGCCATGTTCGTCACGATCACGGTGATCGCGCTGATCCTGGAAACCCTGCACCCCGGTGAGCGGATCGCCTTCGTCTTCACCGCGGCCCTGCTCTCCTCCGTCCTCGTCCTGCTCAGCCGCCCCAAGGTGGTCGCCGACGAGACCGGGGTCACGGTCGTCAACCTCACCACCACCCGCCGCCTGGAGTGGGCGCAGATCCTGCGCGTCAACCTCCGCCCCGGTGACGCCTGGGTGTTCCTCGACCTGAACGACGGCACCAGCCTGCCCGCCCTCGGCATCCAGCCCGGGGTCGCCAAGGCACAGGCGATCGGCGACGCCCGCGCCCTGCGCGCCCTGGCCGAAGCCCACGGAACCGGCTCAAAGAACGACTGACGCCGGCCGACCTCGTCGCTGCGTCCCATTGCGGCGGCGATCTCAATGACTAACCTGGTGTGGGGGCGCGACCGTGCGCCCTCCCACCGGCCCCGGGACCCCGAGGCCCGTGGGCACCTGCAACTCGAGGAGTGACTCCCTCCAGCAATGGACGGATCGTCCGGTAGTACACGCGCCGCCCTCCCCACGGAGGCGGCGGCATGACCATCCCGCTACTCCTGCTCGCGGCGGCATTCGCCCTGATCCTCGCCAACGGTTTCTTCGTGGCGGCCGAATTCGGCCTCGTCACCGTCGAGAGACCCGAGGCCGAACGCGCCGCGGCCGAGGGCGACCGCCGTGCCCGCACGGTCGTCGCAGCCCTGCGGGAGCTGTCCTTCCAGCTCTCCGGCACCCAGCTCGGCATCACCATCACCTCCCTCGTGGTCGGCATGCTCGCCGAGCCCGCCCTCGCCGCCCTGCTGGCCGGGCCGCTCGAAGCGACCGGCCTCCCCAAGGGCGCCGTACCCGGCATGGCCGTCGTCATCGGCATGCTGCTCGCCTCCGCCGTCCAGATGGTCGTCGGCGAGCTCGTCCCGAAGAACTGGGCCGTCTCCCGGCCGCTCCAGGTGGCCCGTTTCGTGGCCGGCCCGCAGCACGTCTTCTCCCGGGTCTTCCGGCCGGTCATCGCGGGCCTCAACGCCGTCGCCAACCGGCTCGTCCGGGCGCTCGGCGTGGAGCCGACCGAGGAGATGGCCTCCGCCCGCACCCCCGGCGAACTGGTCTCCCTGGTCCGGCATTCGGCCCAGGCCGGCGCCCTGGAACAGGACACCGCCGACCTCTTCGTGCGGACCATCTCGCTGGGCGAGCTCACGGCGCAGCTGGTCATGACCCCCCGGGTCAAGGTCAGCGCCCTCCAGCACACGGCCACCGCGGCCGACGTGCTCAACCTGACCCGCGCCACGGGTCTGTCCCGCTTCCCCGTCTACCGCGAGCGCATCGACGAGATCACCGGGGTCGTCCACCTCAAGGACGCCCTCGCCGTGCCCGAGTCCGAGCGCGCCCGCACCAGCGTCAGCGGGATCTGCGTGGCCCCGCTGCTGGTGCCCGGCTCCCTGCCGGTGCAGCCGCTGCTGGAACGGCTGCGCAGCGAACAGCCCATGGCCGTGGTGGTCGACGAGTACGGCGGCACCGCCGGCGTCGTCACCCTGGAGGACATCGTGGAGGAGCTCGTCGGCGAAGTCCGCGACGAGCACGACCTCGCGGAGGACGGCAGCCCCGAACTGGCCGCCGTACCCGCCGAGGACGGCCGCCCCTCCTGGGAGGCCGACGGGAGCTGCCGCGTGCAGACCCTGCGCCGGATAGGCCTGGAGGTCCCCGAAGGCCCGTACGAGACCGTCGCCGGGCTCGTCGCCGACCTGCTCGGCCGCATCCCCGCCCCCGGGGACCGCGCCGAACTGCCCGGCTGGAAGCTCTCCGTGCGCCAGGTCCGCCGCTACCGCGCCGAGCGGGTGCGCCTCGTGCGCACCGCTCCCGCGGGCCCCGGCGTGCCGGGCGCCGAGGGGCTCGGCTTCGGCAGGACCGGCCCGGTACCCGCCGCCGCGGAGCTGGCACAGGTGGGTGGCCGGTGAACGCGCTCCAACTGCTGTTCGCCCTGCTCCTCGTCCTGGCCAACGGCTTCTTCGTCGGCGCCGAGTTCGCCCTCGTCTCCGTCCGGCGCAGCCAGATCGAACCCCTGGCGGCGGGCTCCAAGCGGGCCCGCCAGGTGCTCCACGGCCTGGAGAACCTGCCGCGCATGATGGCCGCCGCGCAGTTCGGCATCACCGTCTGCTCGCTCACCCTCGGAGCCGTCGCCGAGCCCACCGTGGCCCGGCTCCTGGAGCCCGTCTTCCATGCCGCCCACGTGCCGGAAGGCCTGATCCACCCGCTGGGCTACGCGGTGGCCCTGACCGCGGTGATCTTCCTGCACCTGGTCATCGGCGAGATGGTCCCCAAGAACCTCGCCATGGCCGCCCCCGAGAAGACGGCCCTGTGGTTCAGCCCCGGACTGGTCGCCTTCGCACGGGTCTGCGGACCGGTCACCACGGCCCTCGGCGCCTGCGCCACGCTGATCCTGAGGCTCTTCAAGGTGGAGCCCAAGGACGAGGTCGAGGCCGTCTACACCTCCGCCCAGCTCGGCCGCCTGCTCATGGACTCCCGGCAGGCCGGTCTTCTGGAGCCGGTGGAACAGGAGCGGCTGGAGGACGCGCTGGAGCTGGGCAGCCGCCCGGTCACCGACGTCCTCCTCGCCCCGGACCGGCTGGTCACGGTCGGCCCGGCGGTCACCCCGCGCCAGATCGAGCAGCTCACGGTCCGTACGGGGTACTCCCGCTTCCCCGTCCGCGCCGACAGCGGTGCCTTCATGGGCTACCTGCACGTGAAGGACGTCCTGGACCTGGAGGACCGGGAACGGGCCGTGCCCCAGCGGGTCTGGCGCCGCATGACCACGGTCTGCTCGACGCTCCCGCTGGACGACGCCCTCACCGTGATGCGCCGCGACGCCACCCACCTGGCGCAGGTCGCGGACCCCTCCGGGCGGGTGCTCGGCCTGGTCGCGATGGAGGACGTCCTCGAAACCCTGGTCGGCGAGGTCCGCGACCCGGCGCACCGCACGGGCCCGCCCTCGCGGCGGCCCGAACTCCGCCCCGAGGGGGCACTCACCGGCTGACGCCGTCGCCGGACCTGTCGCCCGACGGGTCCGGCGACCGCGGTGTACCGCCGTGCTCGTGACGGGGCGGCGGGAGGAGGCGTTCATGCGATCCGCCGAACACGAGGACGAGGACGAGGACCCGGACTTCCGGGACACGGCGCGCGAGGTGCTGGACCGGCTGAGGGAGGACCCCGACGCCCCCTCCCCGGTGGCGCGCCGGCTGCGCGAGGTGCTCCTCGACGGACTGCCGGCCGAACACGTGCGCGTCGTCGCCGCCTTCGAGCGCGAACCCTACGCACCGGCCGCGGCCCTGGCCCTCGAAACGGCCTTGGGGGAACGCGCGGCGGCGGACCCGGAGTTCGCGGACCGGGTCCAGGCGCTGCTGCAAGGCAGGCTCGGCGACGGCGGGGCGGACGAGCGGTGGGCCGAGCAGTACGGCGGACGGCCCCTCTGGGCAGGCTGGTTCCTGATCGCCGCGGCCGTCGCCTTCCTGGTCCTCTCCGCCTTCGCGGCCTGCTCCGGCCCGGTGCCGGACATGCCGTAGCGCGCACGGGGTTGCGGGATGCCGGCGCGATGCGGGCGCCGGAGGCACTCACAGGGGCGGCGGCTCCGGCCGCTCCTGGGGACCGCGGCCCGACAGGACCTCCCCGTACGCCTGCATCAGGTCCGCCAGCCGCAGGGTGGACAGGTCGTCCCGGGAGGGGTCACCCGCGAAGCCGGCCAGCCGCAAGTCCCGGTACGCGCAGCTCTTCTCGTACAGCGTGCGCAGGAAGCGCCCGTTCCCCAGCTCGTCGATCCACCCCTGCTCCACCACGTGCCCGCTGATGCTCCGCAGCTCCTCCCACGCCTCCTCGTCCCACCGGTCGCCGTTGGCGTCCGCCAGCACTCCGCCGATCGAAGTGAGTTCCAGCGGCCGGTAGCTGGGGAAGTCCACCCGTGTGGTGAACCGCGAGGACAGCCCGGGATTCGTGGCGAGCAGCCGGTCCATTCCCGCCGGATAGCCCGCCAGGATCACCACCAGGTGGTCGCGGTTGTCCTCCGCCCGTTTCAGCAGCACCTGCAGGGCCTCGTCCCCGTACGCGTCGCCCTTGCTGTAGCCGGAGTTGGAGAGGCTGTACGCCTCGTCGACGAACAGCACCCCGCCGATCGCCGAGTCGATGAGCTCGTTCGCCTTCACGGCGGTCTGCCCGAGGAACTCGCCGACCAGGTCCGCGCGCCCGGCCTCCACGAGATGGTCGCCGCCGAGCAGGCCCAGCGCGTAGAAGACCCGGCCCAGGATCCGCGCCACCGTGGTCTTGCCCGTGCCCGACGGCCCGGAGAAGACGAAGTGCCGCTTCGGCGGCTGCACCGGCAGCCCCAGCCCCGTCCGCAGCCTGGCCATGTGCAGCTGCGCGGAGAGCGCCTTCACCTGCCGTTTGACCGGCTCCAGGCCCACCATCCGCTCCAGCTCCGCGAGCGCCTCGGCCAGCGCCGCCGGATCCGCCGGCCCGGCCGGCAGTCCCACCGGTCCCGGCTGCGCGGGGAGCGAGGCCTTGCGGCGTGCGCCGGCCGGCAGTCCCGCGCCGGGCCCCGGCGCCCCCGGCCCGTGCCGCGGCTCCGGCGGGTCGCCCGCCGTCAGCGGGTCGGGATCCGGCTGCCCGTCCGCGGCGAGCCCCTGGACCGGGCCGCCGCCCAGCGCCACCGCCGCGAAGTCCCCGCCCGACGGGGCCGGACCGTGCCCGCCGAGGGACTCGTAGCCGGCGCCGCTCGCGTACCCGGCCAGGCCGTCGGCGTCCTCGCTGTCCTCGATGGCCGTCAGCCGGGCCGCCGTGTCCATGAACGCCGGGTCCACCCGGTGCACCGCCCGGTACAGCGGCAGCGCCGCCGCGCTGCGGCCGGTCCCCTCGTGCGCCCGCGCCAGCCAGTACCGCAGCTCCTTGCGCTGGGGCTGCTCGCTGCGGCAGCGCATCAGCGAGGCCGCCAGGAGGGGCTCGGCCTGCCCGTACATCTCCAGCCGGACCCGGGCCATCCCGCCGAACAGGCCCGCCTCGATGCCCAGGAGCGGATCGTCGACCAGCGATTCGGTGGAGCGGACCAACTGCTCCCAGTCCTTGACCAGGTACGCCCGGCAGGCGTGCAGGAAACGCACCTGCGGGTCGGTGTCCACGGGCGGCAGGGCCGCCAGCGCCTGGTCCAGCTCGGGGACGTGGCGCCCGTCCAGCCAGTGCGAGGCGTGCGCCAGCAACAGGTCCCGCCTGGTCTCCAGTACCGGCTGCACCCACCAGCCGAGCCAGTACCAGGAGTTCAGCGTCCGCCGGTGGCGGGCCCGCTGTTCCCCGAAGCGGTCCCGGTGGGCGTACATGCGCAATAACGCGTTCGTGGTGTCGACGCGGAGCGCGTGCAGGCCCAACCAGGCATCCGCCATAGCCGGATCCAGTCGTACGGCCGTCCGGAACTCCTCCTCGGCCTGCGGGTAGGCGCCCATCGTGCAGGCGTCCACTCCTCGCAGCCAGGCGAGTTCGGCCGGGGCGTGCGCGCTGCTGCCGTGCGCGGCGAAGTCCATCACATCCCCCACAAGCCTGCCCCCGTGGTGCCCAGCAATCCCCGCGATGCGTAAGCGAGTTGTCGCTGCGCCGATGAAATCAGGGGTGCATCGTACCTGCGGTTACGCACCTTACGTAGGGCGCGGGGAAGACGGGCCGGGCGCGCATCGGAGCGGTTCACGGTGACGCAGGGTGAGGAATTGGCCGGGATGTGCCCCCTGCGACACCGCGGCGGAGGAGTGCCGGGCGAGGCGTGACGGGGGTCCGGGGGGCGGCACGGAGCCCCCGATCACGGGGGAACAACCGGGGGCTCCGTGCCTGCGGCGGCCGGTGAGGGCCGCTTCTACAGAACGTAAGGCCGTCCCGGCCCCCGGGTCAAGCGGCCTGGAGGCGCCCGCGGCAAGGCTCTTTCCGTGGCCGCTCAGCCCTGGGGGGCCTCACTACCCTCCGTCACGCAAGCATCGATTTCAGCCGCCCCAGCGGCACCGGAAGTCCACTCGTATCCCGTACCGCTCTGCCGCACCAAGGTGTCCGCGAAGGGGCGCGAAGGATCATCCGAGAAGTGCGCGAGCTCCGCACGCTCCCATCCGTCCCAGAAGTCGGAAAGTTCACGCCCGTCCCGGTTGCGTCCGCGCCCCCAGGACTTCGCACGCGGGGTCTCCATCCACAGCAGCCGCGCCAGGTACGGGCGCAGGGCCCGCCGACCGGCGCCGACCCCCTCCACGAGCAGCACCGGACCCGGCTCCAGCACCCGTTCGGGCCCGAACCGCCGCTCGACCCAGTCGTACGGCTCCCAGTGCGCGGCCCGCCCCGCGGCGAGCGGATCCAGCACCTGCGCCCGCAGCCGCCCCACCCAGCCGAACAGCTCCTCATGGGTGGCCACATCGTCCAGCCGCACCACGGGAACCCCACCCAACGCCTCGGCGAGCGCCCCCGCGAAGGTGGTCTTCCCGGACCCGGCGTGCCCGTCGATCCCGACGAGGCGGACGGGTCCGAGGGAGGGCGGCAGGGCGAGGATCTCGCGCACGAGGGGCTGAAGGGACGACTGATGTTCCACGCCCCCACCGTATGACCTCCGCCCCCCGCACGACGGACCGGGCCTGCGGGGAATCCGGCCCCTCCGGCGTTCGGGGAGCGCCGTTCCCGGGGGCGGACACCCGGGAGCGGCGCCGCACCCGGCAACGGGTCCGGGCGGAGCCCGGGGATCGGCGAGGGGTGGGCAGGGGACTGCGCCCCGCAGGGCCCGCCCCCGGGGAGCGGGGGGAGAGGGGGGCCGGGTTCCGTCACCCCGACACGGCCCCTCGGCTTCACGGCCCCGCAGGCGGGAACTGGAAGGGTGGGCGGAAGCCGACCCGCCGCACCGACCCCTGGGGGCCACGCCGATGACCGCACCCACACCCCGCCGCGCCCTCCTGGCGGTAGCCCTGGCGGCAGCCGCGGCCGCCGTCCCCGGCCGAGCCTCCGCGGCCGGGCCGAAGCCCGCCACCGGGGGACCGGGGCGGGCCGCCCCGGCCACCCTGCCCCCGGCCACCGCCGAGGCCGCCGCCGGAGCCACCCGCAAGACGGTGGACAACCGCTTCTGGTACTCCTACGCCCACTGGACCGCCGGCCTCCACCAGGGCACCACCGCCATCGGCGGCGCCCGCCCCGGCCTGGAGATCAAGACCCCGACGGGCCGCACCGAGTACGCCGACCCGCACACGGGCAGGAAGAGCACCTGGGAGTACGCCACCTGGACCTCCCCGGTCCACACCTCCACCGTGCCCGCCACCGAGGCCATCGCCTCCTGGAACGCCCGCACCCCCGCCGGCACCTGGATCCAGGCGGAGTTGCGCGGCACCTACACCGACGGCACCGCCTCCCCCTGGTACGTCATGGGCCGCTGGGCCTCCGGCGACGGTGACATCCGCCGCACATCCGTGGACGGGCAGACCGACGGCAAGTCCACCGTCTGGACGGACACCCTGGCCGTGGACGCCCCCGCGAGCGGGCTGCGGATCAAGGACTGGCGGCTGCGCCTGACCCTGTACCGCAAGCCCGGAGCGAGCCGCGGCCCC
Organism: Streptomyces sp. NPDC006450; assembly: GCF_040612195.1. Lineage (NCBI taxonomy): Bacteria > Bacillati > Actinomycetota > Actinomycetes > Kitasatosporales > Streptomycetaceae > Streptomyces > Streptomyces sp. NPDC006450. The sequence goes on from NZ_JBEXPT010000016.1 coordinate 59,515, forward strand.
ACGGTGTGGCTGGCCGGAGCCATGGCCTCGGACGTCCCGGACCGGTTCACCGTTCCCGCCTCCGCCGCCTCCGGCGGGGCCCACGAGCTGAAGGTACCGAGGTACTCGCAGGAGACGCACGCCGGCCAGTACCCCGAGTACGACAACGGCGGCGAGGCCTGGTGCAGCCCCACCTCCTCGCAGATGATCATCGAGTTCTGGGGCCGCAGGGCCAGCGCCTCCGCCGTGGCCTGGGTCAAGAAGGGCTACGCGGACCCGCAGGTCTGCCACGCGGCCCGCTCCACCTACGACGCCGCGTACAAGGGCTGCGGCAACTGGCCCTTCAACGCTGCCTACGCCGCCACCTACCGGCAACTCGCCGGCGTCGTCACCCGCCTCGGCTCCCTCACCGACCTGGAGACCCTGGTCCGGGCCGGGGTCCCGGTCATCACCTCCCAGTCCTTCACGGCCGAGGAGCTCACGGGCGCGGGCTACGGCACGGCCGGACACCTGATGACCGTGATCGGCTTCACCGCCGCCGGAGACGTGATCGCCAACGACCCGAACTCGGCCGACAACGCCGCCGTGCGCCGCGTCTACCGGCGCCGGCAGTTCGAGAACAACTGGCTGCGGACCAAGCGTCACAACGCGGCCGGCAAGGTCGTCTCCGGCACCGGAGGCGTCTGCTACCTCTACGGTCCGATCAGGCCGAACGCGGCCCAGGTCCTCGCGCTGAAGGCGGTCGGCGTGCTCTGAGAATTCGCGTTGCCGCAGGTGGCATGTAAGTGGAACATAAAGGGCAAAAGGGCATTAGGAGCTTCTCATAGGAGGCAGCCCGCCATGACTACCCAACCGAGAATCGAACACCACCCCGACCTCGCCGAGATGCGCTCGCGGTTCGAGCGGGTCACCAGCACCCCGAGTGCCCAGGCCGTCGAGGCGCTGGCCCTGATGACGGGCCTCTACATCGCCGCTTCGCCGTGGATCGCCGGATTCAGCGGGCTCAGCTCGCTGGCGATCAACAACCTGATCGCGGGCCTGGCGTACTGCCTGTGCATGAGCGGACTCGGCTCCGCCTACGAGCGCACCCACGCCATGGCCTGGACGGCGGTCGGTCTCGCCGCCTGGACGATCGTCGCGCCCTTCGTCATCGCCGGCGACGTCAGCACCACCCGCACGGTGTGGAGCAACGTCCTTGCCGGCGCCATCGCCCTGTGCCTGGCACTGGCGATGGCGGGCATGGCGGGCCGCGACCGCAGCACCTGATCCGGCACGCACCCCTCACGCCCCCGGTCCGCACCCCGCGAACCGGGGGCGTGAGACATGCCACCCGTGACGATCGTCTCTACCGCGAGGGCCGCCCCCGCTGTCACATTGGAGGGCATGACCGCACACAGCGCCGCCCCCACCGCCCCCGCCCTGGTCCGCACCGGCGGACCCGAGGACGATTCCTCCTCCTGGCTGGAGCACGTGCTCGGCTGGACCCTGGTCGTGGTCGTGGCCATGTTCGTCACCCAGGTCGGCTGGTTCTTCTAACCTCCGACCCGGCCTCCGGCACCGTCCGCGGTGCCGCCTCCGGCCCGCGCGTCCGCCGCCTTCGGCCCGGCCTTCGGTTCGGCCTCCGGCTCCACCCGCCAGTGCCGGTCCGGAACGCCCACCAGCCCGTACAGCGCCCGCACGGGCGAGCGCGCCGGCAGCAGCACCGCCCCGGCCAGCAGGGCGAACGCCCCGATCCCGGCCCACCACCCCAGTAGCCGGACGAGGACGCTCGCGGCCACCGCCCCCGCGAACGGCAGCCCGTAGACCCCTGCTCCGGCGATCGCCACCGCGAGCACCCGGGGCACCTTGAGGTCCGCCGCGGCGCCCGGCAGCCGCCAGCCCTCCACCAGCCAGCCGATCTCGGCCAGCAGCATCGTGCCGATGACGGCCGTCCCGAAGATCAGCACGGCCAGGAAGGTGCCCGAGGTCGCGAAGGCCAGGCACTGGTTGACCACCGATTCACCGGCGTCGCCGTCCGCGGACCAGCCGGCGAAGGCCCGTGGATCGGCGCTCAGCAGCCGCTCGTACCCCGTGCCGTCCCATCCGTGGATCAGGGTGAAGAACAGCAGGAAGTACCCGGCCACCGCCTGGAGGTACCCCCAGTACCCGGCCCCGACCAGGACGAACAGCCGCGCCGCCAGGAACCCGAGCAGCGCGCCGACCACCACCGAAGCCCCGTAGAAGAGCGCGAAGCCGGCCCACACCCCGTCGTGGTCGCGGGCCACGTGCATCGTCGACCAGGCCGGGTTCTGCCACAGCAGGTACGCCCCGGTCGGGGCGGGCAGCAGCGCCGCGTAGAGCAGGGTGAGCGCCAGGTACGGATCGGCGGCGCGGCTCCTCGTACGGACCCCCTCGCCCCGGACCGACCGCTCCCACCACTGGAGCTGGCGCCCGGCGGCCACCGCGAAGGTGGCGCCGATGCCGTACGCCCACAGCGGCGCGGCCTGGACGGGGATCACGAGGCCACCAGCCGCAGATCGTCGGTCCTGATCACGTCGGACGTGACGAGCGCCTGCTCCGCGCTCACCTGGGTCATGAAGACGAACGGCGGGATGACCGGGGGAGCCGGCAGCCCGTCGGGGCTGAAGGTCACGCACAGCAGCCCTTCGATGCAGCCGCTGAACCTCGTCAGGTACAAGGTCACGTCCCCGTTCAGGTCGAGCCTCTTGGCGGCGAGCCCGTACTCGTCGTCTCCGTCGCGGGTGCGGAGCTCGTAGTCGGTGAGCGTGGCGGCCCGCATCCGCAGCACCAGCACCTTCAGCGGGCCGTCCACGGTGGGCACGTGCGTGATCCCCGCGAAGGCGAACCCCTGCGGGGCGAAGAGCGAGGTGGTCACGGTCGGAGGAGTCCGCGCGGCCATCGGCGGACCGGCCCGGGCGGCCCTCGCCTCCCCGGCGCCCGCCACCAGCGAGGCGAGCAGCACCACCGGCAGCGCGGCCGCCAGCGTGCGCGGCCCGCTGCCGTCCAGGCTCGGGACGTACGGCCCCTTCTCGCCCGCCTCCGGATCGGGCAGCGGGGTCCAGCCGAAGGCCAGCGCGCTGCCCGCGATGCCGAGCAGCATGCCGAGGAGGAAGCCCCCGAGGTTGGTCGCCACGAAGGACAGCACCGAGAGCAGCAGCGCGTGCACGGAGACGTAGGCCCGGGCCTGGGGCAGCAGCCACAGGAACAGGCCGGCGGCGATCAGCGCGAGGCCGATCCCGATGGCGGCGATCCCGCCGAGGCCCAGGCTGACCAGCACGGTGAGCGGGGAGAGCGGGACCAGCAGCAGCTCGGTCCCGCCCAGGATCACCAGCAGCCCGCCCCAGAAGGGACGGGTGCGGCGCCAGGCGCGCAGTCGCCGCCGGGGGCCGGGCAGCGGGAGCCGCCGCTCCAGCCACCCGCTGCCCGGCCCGGCGGCGGCGCGCGGGCCTAGAAGCACTTCTTGCCGTCCAGGCTGACGTTCAGCTTCAGGCCCTTGAGGTGGAAGTTGCCGCCGGTCGCCGACCAGGCGTGCGACTTCACGTCCACGACCTCGATGTCCCCGGCCTGGAGGCCGAACGTGCCGGCCTCCCCCTTGATCCCGCCGACCTGGTCGAGGGTGGAGGCGTCGCGGCCGATCTGGGCCGTCCCGAAGACGGCGTCCCCGGCCAGGTCCTCGCCGTCGATGACGAGATTGCTGGCGGTGACGTTGCCGGCCGGGCCGCCGGCGGTCAGTTTGAAGACGACCTTGCCCACCGGGGTGTCCACCTCGGCGGCCTGGCAGATGTCCGTGAGGGTGGCCTCGCCGATGCCGAGCAGGGCGACGGGATGCCCCTTGCCGTCGACGGAGCGGTCCGTGTGCACGTAGGAGGCCAGGCCCTTGCTGCTCAGTTTGGACGAGGCGACCTGGAAGCTGGTCCCCGAGACGGCGAAGGAGGCGGCGAGCGCGCCCTGCGCCATGACCACCGCCATCGCCCCGACCGCGACGACCGCGGGCATCGCGACGGCGGCGGTCCTCTTCCAGTCGACCCGGCCCTCGGGGGTCCTTCTCGTCGTGCTCGTCCTGCCGTTGCCCATGATGTGTTCCTCCCGTACGTCGTCCGGTGCGCAGGGGGAGTGCAGAGGGGGGTGCACAGGGGTCTGCCATACTGCGGGCTTCCTGTGGCAGTTCGAGGCTAGGGCTGAATTTGAATAATAGTCAACAGCGCGGAACGACCGGACGTTCGCAGGTTCGGAGGGCCGAACTGATAGCGATCGGCCGCAAGTTGTTCGCCGACACCTCGTACGACGCGCTCTCCATGGACGACATCGCCAAGCACGCGGGCGTGGCCAAGGGGCTCATCTACTACTACTTCAAGAGCAAACGCGGCTACTACCTGGCCATCGTCGAGGACTCGGTGGCCGAGCTCGTGGCCCGCGCTGCGGGCGAGAGCGAGCTGCCCAACGCGCAGCGGGTGCGCACCACCATCGACGGCTACCTGCACTACGCCGAGCACCACCAGGCCGCGTACCGCACCATCGTCACCGGTGGCGTCGGCTCCGACTCCGAGGTCCTCGCCATCCGCGACGCCGTCCGCGAGGAGCTCATCGCGACCATCGCGGAAGGCGCGTACGGCCGCCGCGCGATCCCGCCGACCGCCCGGCTGGCACTGGTCGGCTGGCTGGCGGGCGTCGAGGGCAGCACCCTCGACTGGATCGGCCCGGCGCAGGTCCCGGCGCAGGTCCCTGCTCAGGCCTCGGCTCAGGCCTCGGATCAGGACTCCGCGCGGGCCCATGACGAGAGCACGGGTGAGAACCCTGGTGAGGGCCCTGGCGAGGGCCCCGAAGAGGCTGGCGGCCGGACCTCTGAGGAGACCCTTGACCGAACCCCTGGCCGGACCCCTGAGCACGCCGTTTCCCAGGCCCGGGAGGGCCGCGGGACGGGGGCTCCCGGGAACCCCGGCCACCCCGACCGGGCCGAGTTCGGTGCCTTGCTCGTGCGCACGCTGCGCGCGACCCTGACGGTGATCGAGGAGTTCGTCCCCGAGTGCCCGGCCCCACCCGTCCCCGAGGAGGATCTCCCGCCCGTGACGGGAAGCCCCTGATCGGGCATACTCAACCGCCGCAGCCCCTTGAACAGGACCTTCCCGCGATCCGGGAGGGCACCATCGGCTGTGAGCCCCGAGACCCGGCGACGCGTACCACCCTCACGCGCCGCCCCGTGCTTGACGAGTGAGGAGAGCGCCGCCATGACCGACCGCGCGCCGCAGGTGGACCGATCGCTGCCCACCGAGGAGTCCCGCGACCTGCTCGCGCTCGTACGCGAGATCGCGCAGCGGGAGATCCGCCCCCGGGCCGCCGAGGAGGAGGACGCCGGCGGTTTCCCCCGGGAGGTCTTCACGCTCCTCTCCGAGGCCGGACTGCTCGGGCTCCCGTACGCCGGTGAGTTCGGCGGCGGCGACCAGCCCTACGAGGTCTACCTCCAGGTGCTGGAGGAGCTGGCCGCGGCCCGCCTGACCGTCGGGCTCGGTGTCAGCGTGCACTCGCTGGCCTGCCACGGCCTGGCCGGCTACGGAACCAAGGAGCAGCAGGGCGCCCACCTGCCCGCCATGCTCGGCGGGGGACTGCTCGGCGCGTACTGCCTCTCGGAGCCGGCCTCCGGCTCGGACGCGGCCTCCCTGACCACCAAGGCGGTCCGGGACGGCGGCGACTGGCTGATCACGGGCACCAAGGCCTGGATCACCCACGGCGGCGTCGCCGACTTCTACACGGTGCTGGCCCGCACCGGTGCACAGGGCCCGAAGGGCATCACCGCGTTCCTGGTCCCGGGTGACGCGGAAGGCCTCACCGCCGCCGTCCCCGAGAAGAAGATGGGCATGAAGGGCTCGCCCACCGCCCAGCTGCACTTCGACGGCGTACGGGTTCCCGACTCGCGCCGCATCGGCGAGGAGGGCCAGGGCTTCAGCATCGCCCTGGCCGCCCTGGACGCGGGCCGCCTCGGGATCGCCGCCTGCGCGATCGGCGTGGCCCAGGCCGCCCTGGACGAGGCCCTGGCCTACGCCCTGGACCGCAAGCAGTTCGGCCACCCCATCGCGGACTTCCAGGGCCTGCGGTTCATGCTGGCCGACATGGCGACGAAGATCGAGGCGGGCCGCGCGCTGTACCTGGCGGCGGCACGGCTGCGGGACGCGGGCAAGCCCTTCTCCCGGCAGGCGGCGATGGCCAAGCTCTTCTGCACCGACGCGGCGATGGCCGTCACGACGGACGCGGTCCAGGTGCTGGGCGGCTACGGCTACACGGCGGACTTCCCCGTCGAGCGGCTGATGCGCGAGGCGAAGGTCCTCCAGATCGTGGAGGGCACGAACCAGATCCAGCGCATGGTGATCGCCCGCCACCTGGCGGGCCCCGAATCCCGGTGACCGGTCGGCCCGGGGCGGAACCGGCCGCGGGGGAGCCGCAGGCCGGGGTGCATCTGACCGTGGGGGAGCCCCTGGCCGACCTCGAGCTGAACGGACTGTTCTCCGCGTCCTGGCCCGGGCACCGGGACACGTCCTTCGCGCCGGTCCTGGCCCGCAGCCTGACCTGGGTCACGGCGCGCAGGGCGGGGCGGCTGGTCGGCTACGTCAACGTGGCCTGGGACGGGGGTGCGCACGCCTTCGTACTGGACACCACGGTGCACCCGGACGAGCGCCGCCACGGGCTCGGGGTGCGCCTGGTCCGGGCGGCCGCCGAGGCGGCCCGGGGCGCGGGCGCGCAGTGGCTCCACGTGGACCACGAGCCGCACCTCGGCGCGTTCTACGCCCGGTGCGGTTTCCGGCCGACGTCGGCCGGCCTCCTCGCGCTGTGAGCGGTCAGCCGCTGAAGAGGGGGCCGTTCGGCCAGATCGGCGAGGAGGTGATCCGGGACCACTCCGGATCGCGCTGCCCCGGCAGGGTCCGGCCGTCCTCCTCCCACCGGGTGAGCAGCGCGCGGTAGATGGGCGGGTCGGGGGCCTGCCGAACCGATTCTTCGTACCCTGCGGCCGGCGCCCTTCGGCGGCGCCCCACCCTCGGCGTGGAAGTCTCCATCGCGGTCATACCGGGCCAACGCGCCACCGGACCCACGGGTAACCCCGCCCATCCGTTCGACCTGTCCCCACCCGCGCCCCGCCTGAGCCCAACCCCCGGCCGTGTACGCGGCACCCCTGCGGGCCGATGCCGGCCAAATCCGGCCCCGCCGGCGTTTGAGGCGCGGGGGCGCGGGGGCCGGCCCCCGCAACGTCGCCGCACCGGCCAAGGGGTCCGGGGCGTCGCACCGGGGAGCGGGTCCGGGGCGCAGCCCGGGGAACGGGCGAAGGGCGGGTAGGGGACCTCGCCCCGCAGCACGGAAGAGCGCGGCCGATCCACCTCGGAGCGCCCCCGACGAGTCGGAGCGCCCCCGACGAGCACACCCGGCCCGACGGCCCCCACCCCCAGCCCCCTAGGGGGACCTCACGCCCGGGAGGGCCCACCCCCCCGCCGACGGCCCGCCCCAACCGGGCCCCCGCACGACGTGTCTCCCTGACAGTTCGTGCCACAACCCTGGCCCCCGCCCGGCCATCTGACGTACCGTCATCTCCGCTCAGGTGTCAGCCCACGCACCCGTATCCGGAGGTTCGCCATGCCCGCCGACCGGCCCGTACCGCTCGATGAATACCCCATCCACCAGGCCCCGTTGTCGATGAAGCACCTCGTCACCGGCGACCGCAACGCCTACGACCGCTGCATCTTCCACGTCTTCGACCACGCGGGCCGTGCCGTCCTGATCCTCGGCCTCGGGGTCTACCCCAACGCCGGTGTCATCGACGCCTACGCCACCCTTCGCGTCGGCGACGAACTCCTCGCGGTCCGAGCCTCCGACGCCCTCACCGACGACCGCATGAACCTCTGCGTCGGCCCGCTCCGCATCACGGTCGACGAGCCCCTCCGGCGGCTCACCCTCTCCTGCGCCGCCGATCCCGAGGACCCCGAGGGACTCTCGTACGAGATCACCTGGACCGCGCAGTTCCCCGCCGTGTGGGAGCCCCACCACACGCAGCGCCGGGGCGACCGCCTCATCCTCGAAGGCCGCCGCTTCGTGCAGGCGGGCAGCGTCACCGGCACCATCCGCGCCAAGGGCGAGGAGTTCACCCTCGACGCCGACTGGACCGGCACCCGCGACCGGAGCTGGGGCGTGCGCCCGATCCCCGGCGAGGAGGGCGGCCGCGCCGCCGAGGAGCACCGGCCCGAGGGCTTCCACTGGCTCTGGATCCCCGTCCGGTTCGAGGACCGCTTCCTGATGGTCATCACCCAGGAGGACGCCGACGGCCACCGGGCCCTCAGCGAGGCCGTCCAGGTCTTCCCCGAGGGCAGTGGCCGCCACGACGTGCAGCTCGGCTGGCCGCACACCGACATCCGCTACCGACCGGGCGGCCGCCACCCCGAGAGCGCCGTCGTCCACCTCACCGATCCGGCCGGCCGCAAGCCCCTGGAACTCGGCGTGGAGATCCTGAACTCCTCCCCGCTCGCCGTCGGGGCCGGCTACCCGCCCTCCGCCGACTGGCAGCACGGCACCTGGCAGGGCCGCGGCTGGACCGACCGCCGCACCTACGACCTCTCCGACCCCGCGGCCCACCCGATGGCCGCCTTCGGGGTCACCGACCACTCGGCCCGCTTCACCCTCGAAGGCCGCACCGGCTACGGCATCTTCGAGCACGGCAGCTTCGGCCGCCACGACCCCAGCGGCTTCGCCGACTACGGCTCGGTGGCCCCGTAGCCCCGCCCGCCGGACGGACCGACCGGCACCGCAACCTCAGCCTCAGCCTCAACAGTCAAGCCAGAGAAGGGGTTTCCCATGGCAGGACCGGCACCGCGCCCCCGTACCTCCACCCGCGAACCCGAGGAGCTGGGCCGGCGCCTCGCCGCCTGGCTCGACACCGAGCTCCCCGGTGCGAAGGTCACCAACATCTCCGTCCCCGCTTCCAACGGGATGTCCAGCGAGACCCTGCTCTTCGACATAGAGCACCCCGACGCCCCGATCCGCGCCTGTGCGCTGCGCCTCGCCGCCGACCCGGCCGCCTACACGGTCTTCCCCACCTACGACATGCCCCGCCAGCACCGGGTGATGAGCCTGGTCGCCGCCCACACCGACCTGCCGGTCCCGCGCGTGCAGTGGCTGGAAGAGGACCCCGGCCCGCTCGGGGCGCCGTTCTTCGTGATGGCCCGCGCCGAAGGGCGCGTACCGCCCGACGTGATGCCCTACACCTACGAGGGGAACTGGCTGCACGCCGCGACCGACGCGCAGCGCGCCGTGCTCCAGGAGTCGAGCATCGCCCTGCTCGCCCGGCTGCACGACCAGTTCCCGCCCGAGGAGGCGCAGTTCCTCCTCGCGGAGGGCGACGGTAGCCCGCTGCGCCGCCACGTGGAGTCCCAACGCGCCTACTACGACTGGGTGGTGGCGGGGAAGTCCCGATCGCCGCTGCTGGAGCGGGCGTTCGCCCGCCTGGAAGAGCTCTGGCCGGACGAGGAGGGCGGCCCGGCCGTCCTCAACTGGGGCGACGCGCGCATCGGCAACGTCGTCTACGAGGCCGACGGCTTCGAACCGGTGGCCGTCCTGGACTGGGAGATGGCGGCCTGCGCCCCGCGCGAGGTCGACCTGGGCTGGACCGTCTACCTGCACTGCTTCTTCCAGGACCTGACGGTCGGTTTCGGCCAGCCGGGCCTGCCTGGCTTCCTGCGCCGCGAGGACATCGAACGCCGGTACGCCGAACTCACCGGGCACACGCCGCGGGACATGGAGTTCCACACGCTCTACGCCGCCCTGCGGCACGGGATCGTCATGCTGCGCATCGCCTACCGGCAGGCGCACTTCGGCGAGGTCGAGATCCCGGCGGATCCCGACAGCCTGATCCTGCACCATGCCAGTCTCACGGCCATGGTGCAGGGAACGTACTGGTAGGCGTACCGGTAACCGCCCGGCCCGGGCTCAGGCGGCCTGCGCGTGCTGGCGCATCTGCGGCACGACCGCGGGCGCCGGCATCCGCACGGGGCGCGAGCCGGGACCGCCGACGTGCGAGAACGGCTGGGTCCGCCAGTCCAGCCCCTGCGGCAGCGCCAGGTGGACGACGGGCTCCAGCTCCGGGGCCTCGTCGCCGAAGCCGAGGGTGGGCAGCGCGTCGGAGGCGGGCCGCCCGGTGCCCGCGCACACGGTGAGCCCGAAGGGGTTCCACGGGGTCAGGCAGAGGGCGTGCTCCGGCAGGAACTCCTCGTCCGCGACGAGGGCGATCGACTGGCCGCAGTCGGGGCAGGTCGCGTGGTGGATCTCGAAGCCCTCGGCGTATTCGAGGTAGTCGTCGTCGTCGGCGTAACCGCTCTCGACGATTTCCAGGGGCTCCGGTTCGGTGCGACCGGCGCGCTTGGTGTTCAGCATGGATGTACTCCCCCTTGGGTGGGCCGGGCGGGCAGGTTCTTCGGCCACGGCCACCCCAAGCACTTCCCGTCGCGCGGCACGAGTAACCACATCCGGCCGCCGTACGCCCGCATACGCCTGTGGCCTTGGTCACATGCCTGCCGCAGGTGCCACTTCAATCCGTGGACACGGCTGGGCCTGAACGGTTCGGGGCCGTAAGTTGTGCGGCTATGAGCGCAATGGAGGAGCTGGACCGCCAGATCGTGGATCTGCTCGTGCGGGACGGGCGGATGAGCTACACGGACCTGGGCAAGGCCACCGGACTGTCCACGTCGGCGGTCCATCAGCGAGTACGCCGGCTGGAGCAGCGCGGGGTCATCCGCGGGTACGCGGCCGTCGTGGACCCCGAGGCGGTCGGTCTTCCCCTCACGGCCTTCATCTCGGTCAAGCCCTTCGACCCCAGCGCACCCGACGACATCGCGGAACGGCTGGCCGGGGTCCCCGAGATCGAGGCCTGCCACAGCGTCGCGGGCGACGAGAACTACATCCTCAAGGTCCGCGTGGCCACCCCGCTGGAGCTGGAAGACCTCCTGAGCCGCCTGCGCGCCCTCGCCCACGTCTCCACCCGCACGACGGTGGTCCTCTCCACCCCGTACGAGGCCCGCCCGCCCCGGGTGTGACAGATCGGCCCAGATCCGGCCCCTCCGGCGTGTGAGGAGCGGGGTCCGGGGCGGAGCCGCCGGAAGCGGCGCCGCACGCGGCAGGGGGTCCGGGGAGCGGGGAGGGGCGGGCAAGGGAACCGCGCGGAGACGCCCCGGCGGAGGGGGCCGCGGTCCGCGGCGCGGAGCGCACCCGCCAGACTGTCCGCATGACAGACCGCACCGCCGACTCCGCCAAAGCCGCCGGAGGCCCCCGCCCCCGTACCCTCCTCCTGCGCGGCGGCGAGGTCCACAGCCCCGCCGATCCCTTCGCCACCGCGATGGTCGTCGAGCGCGGCCACGTCGCCTGGGTGGGCTCAGAGGGCGCCGCAGACGCCTTCGCGCAGGGCGTGGACGAGGTCGTCGACCTCGACGGGGCGCTCGTGACCCCCGCCTTCACCGACGCCCACGTGCACACCACCTCCGCCGGCCTCGCCCTGACCGGCCTGGACCTGTCCACGGCCGCCTCCCTGGCCGAAGCGCTCCAGCGCGTGCGCGCGTACGCGGACGGCCGCCCCGCCGACCGGGTGCTGCTCGGGCACGGCTGGGACGCCGCGCGCTGGCCCGAACGCCGGGCCCCCCGCAGGCAGGAGCTCGACGAGGCCACCGGCGGCCGCCCGCTCTACCTCAGCCGCATCGACGCGCACTCCGCGGTGGTGACCACGGCCCTGCTCCAGCTCGTCCCGGAGGCCCGCGGAGCCGCCGACGAGCCGCTCACCCGCGACGCCCACCACGCCGTGCGCCGCGCCGCGCTCGGCGCCCTCACCCCGGCCCAGCGCGCCGAGGCCCAGCGGGCCGCCCTCGACCGGGCCGCTTCCCTCGGGATCGGCTCCGTCCACGAGTGCGGCGGCCCCGAGATCTCCTCCCCGGAGGACTTCACCGCCCTCCTGGAGCTGGCGCGGACCCACCCCGGCCCCCGGGTGTCCGGCTACTGGGCCGACCGGGACCTCGCCCGCGTCAAGGAACTCGGCGCCGTCGGTGCAGCAGGCGACCTCTTCGTCGACGGAGCCCTCGGCTCGCACACCGCCTGCCTGCACGCTCCGTACGCCGACGCGGAACACACCGGCACCGACTACCTCGACGCGCGGGCCGTCGCCGACCACGTCGCCGCCTGCACCGAGGCGGGCCTCCAGGCGGGCTTCCACGCCATCGGGGACGCCGCGATCACCGCCGTCGTCGACGGGATCCGGGCCGCCGCCGACAAGGTCGGCCTGGACCGCGTCCGCGCCGCCCGGCACCGCGTCGAGCACGCCGAGATGATGACCCCCGCCACCATCGCCGCCTTCGCCGAGCTGGGCCTCACGGCCTCCGTGCAGCCCGCCTTCGACGCGCTGTGGGGCGGCGAGGAGGGCATGTACGCGGACCGGCTCGGTGCCGAGCGCGCCCGCACCCTCAACCCGTACGCGGCCATGCTCAAGGCCGGCGTCCCGCTCGCCTTCGGGTCCGACGCCCCGGTCACCCCGCTCGACCCCTGGGGCACCGTCCGGGCGGCCGCCTTCCACCACACGCCGGCCCACCGGATCTCCGTACGGGCCGCCTTCGCCGCCCACACCCGCGGCGGCTGGCGGGCCCTGGGGCGCGACGACGCGGGCATCCTCGTCCCCGGAGCCCCGGCCGACTACGCGGTCTGGGACACGGCCGAACTGGTGGTGCAGGCACCCGACGACCGGGTCGCCCGCTGGTCCACGGACCCCCGCTCCGGCACCCCCGGACTGCCGGACCTGACCCCCGGCGGGGAGCTGCCGGTCTGCCTGGCCACCGTGGTCGGTGGCCGGGAGGTATTCGTACGGCCACAGGGGTGATCCGGGTGGCGGTGGTTCGGTGAGGGCGGCCGGACCCGGATAGGTTCGGCCGGGTCCACCACCGGACGTCCGAACCGGACGGAGCCGATCGCTCAGCCGCGCCCGCGCCTCGGGGGCGAGGGAAGGTTTCGCCGCAAGGGTGTCCCCCCTGCTCCTCGAGAGACCAGGGGGCGGTGGCCTCAGGTCGGGGCCCTGCGGTCCAGTAGACAACGGTCAGGCGGCCCGCAGCCAGCGGGAGCCGGTCCGGCCCGAAGGACCGCGGGCCCCGATCGCTGTTCTAAAATCATCCTCTGCGACACGACGTACAGGATGTACGAGAACGCAAAAGGGGAATCAGTGAGCGACGGCGGACAGCGAAGCTACGGACCGCTCGGCACGGCCTTGGTGATCATTCCGACCTACAACGAGGCGGAGAACATCGGGCTGATCGTCGGCCGCGTCCGCGCGGCTGTACCCGGGGCCCACGTCCTGGTCGCCGACGACAACAGCCCGGACGGCACCGGAAAGCTCGCCGACGAGCTGGCGGCCGCGGACGACCAGGTCCACGTCCTGCACCGCAAGGGCAAGGAGGGGCTCGGAGCCGCCTACCTGGCCGGATTCGGGTGGGGCCTGGAGAACGGCTACGGCGTCATCATCGAGATGGACGCGGACGGCTCCCACCAGCCCGAGGAGCTGCCCAGGCTGCTCACCGCCCTGGAGGGCGCCGACCTGGTGCTGGGCTCCCGCTGGGTTCCGGGCGGCCGGGTCGTCAACTGGCCCAAGAGCCGCGAGTTCCTCTCGCGGGGCGGTTCCACGTACTCGCGGCTGATGCTGGGCGTCCCGATCCGCGACGTGACCGGCGGCTACCGCGCCTTCCGCCGCGAGACGCTCGAAGGGCTGGGCCTGGCCGACGTGGCCTCCGCCGGCTACTGCTTCCAGGTCGACCTGGCGCGCCGTGCCGTGCAGAAGGGCTTCCGCGTGGTCGAGGTGCCCATCACCTTCGTCGAGCGCGAGTTCGGCGACAGCAAGATGAGCAAGGACATCGTGGTGGAGGCCCTCTGGAGGGTCACCCAGTGGGGCATCAAGGAGCACGCCGGAAAGCTCTCGGGCAAGGTGTCGGACAAGCTGAGCGGCAAGGCCCGGGACAAGTAGCCCGCGCCAGGGCCGGGACAAGTAGCCCGCGCCAGGGCCGGGAGAAGCAGGCCGCGCCGGGCGGTCCGCCACCCCTAGGGGATGTCCGGTACCTCCGGCTGAGGACGTCTTTACGCCGGCCCAGGCACACTGGGGGTATGACGACCGGAGTTCCGACCTCTACGGCCCCCCGGCGGCGTTCGCCCGCCCGTACGTACGTTCCCCTGGCCATCGCGGCCTGGTTGATCCTGGAGATCTGGCTGCTCGGCCAGGTCGCCGGACTCATCGGCGGCGGGGGCGTCGCCCTGCTGCTCGCGGGCGGCCTGGTGCTGGGTGCGGTGGTCATCAAGCGGGCCGGGCGACGCGCCTTCAAGAACCTGACGGACACGTTCCAGCAGGCCCAGGAGGGCCGTCAGCCGACTCCGCCGCAGCCCGGCAAGCCCGGTACGGGCAACGGCCTGACCATGCTGGCCGGCCTGCTCCTGATGATGCCCGGCCTGATCTCCGACGCGGCCGGCCTGCTGCTCCTGCTCCCGCCCGTCCGCGCCGTGATCGGCCGCCGGGCCTCCCGCTCCCTGGAGCGGAAGATGGCCTCCGCGCCGGCGGGCTCCTTCGGCGACGCCTTCCAGCAGGCCCGGATCCACTACCCCGACGGCAAGGTCGTCCCGGGCGAGGTCATCCACGGTGAGGTCATCCGCGAGGACGGGCCGCAGCGGTCCGACAACGGTTACCGGCCGCCGCTGACGCCCTGAGCTCCCGAGCCGCTGGACGCCCTGGCGGAACGGCACAGCAAAGCCGAGGGGCCCCACCACACACTGTGTGGTGGG